>CAQRYF010000019.1 GCA_948875265.1 uncultured Clostridia bacterium | reverse complement strand
CCAGTTCACGTTTTTTTTGAGAGCTAATTTGGGACTACTTTTTCAGCAGCCTCGGACGTAGATTATGTCCCTTTGTCTCTCTTTTTTATTCATATAAGATATTATAGTGACATAATCTACATCCCCATGTACCCTATATATTATATTTCTTTCTTTTTTTATAATGAGTATGTAACAACTTATGTGCTCTATAACTTCCAGGTTCTTCTAAATATTCTTCATATATTTTTTTAACAATTGGATTTTCATGAGATTTTCTAATTGTACTTTTTTCATCAATTGAATATAGGCTATTGGCTCTTAATTTTCTAACGTCAATTTCTGAACGAATTTTAGAACTTTTTATTGGCTGGCCACCACCCATTATACATCCTCCTGGACATGCCATTATTTCTACAAATTGATAATCTGCTTTTCCTGATTTTATTTCTTCTAAGATAATTTTAGCATTTGCTAACCCACTTGCTGCTACTACTTTTATATCTTTCCCATCTATATTTACTGTTGCTCTTTTTATCCCATCTCCTCCACGAACTTGTTCAAAATTGATTTTATCTAAATCTTTACCTGTTAAAGTATCTTGAGCTGTTCTAAGGGCTGCTTCCATAACTCCTCCTGTTGTTCCAAAAATTGCTGCTGCTCCTGTTGCTTCTCCCATAGGGTTATCAAATTTACTATCTTCTAATTTTTCAAATTCAATATTTGCTTGTTTAATCATTCTAGAAAGTTCACGGGTTGTAATGACATTATCGACATCATAAAGTCCGTTATTTTTCATTTCTGAACGTTGTCTTTCAAATTTTTTGGCTATACATGGCATCACAGATACTACATATATTTTTTCAGAATCTATACCTTCTTTTTTAGCAAAATATGTTTTTAGTAATGCTCCAAACATTTGATGTGGTGATTTGCAAGTTGATAAATGAGGTAATAATTCTGGATAATTCATTTCTATATATTTTATCCACCCAGGGCTACAAGAAGTAATCATTGGAAGGTTGTCGTTTTCCTTGAATCTTTCTATGAATTCATTAGCTTCTTCCATAATTGTAAAATCTGCACCTGTATTTGTATCAAATACTTTATTGAATCCTAGTCTTTTTAGAGCTGTAACCATTTTCCCAGTTACATTTGTTCCAATATCCATACCAAATTCTTCACCTAATGCGACTCTAACTGCTGGTGCTGTTTGTACAATTACATATGAATCTGGATCTTTTAGTTTTATCCAAACATCATCTATTGTTTCTTTTTCATGTAATGCTCCTGTAGGACAAGCTTGTATACATTGACCACAATTCGTACAATTCACATCGTTTAAACTATGATCTCCTACTGTAGAAATACATGATTCAAAACCTCTGTTTATACAATCAATAGCTCCTATTTGTTGTACATTTTTACATGCTGCAACACATCTTCTACATAATATGCATTTATTAAAATCTCTTACTATTGATGGTGATAAGTCATCTATTGTATGTTCAGCTCTTTCACCTTCAAATTCCACTTTAGAAATATTAAATTTTGTTGCTAAATTTTGTAATTCACAATTACCAGAGCGTGTACATGTTAAGCAATCTTTAGCATGGTTAGATATAATTAAATCTAATATAACATGTCTTGCTTCTAATACATTTTGAGTATTAGTATGTACTACCATTCCTTCTTCTACAGTTTGAATACATGAAGTAGCAAATCCCCTTCTTCCTTCTACTTCTACAATACACATTCTGCAATCTCCAACTTCATTTATCTCTTTTAAGAAACATAAAGTCGGAATATCTATTCCTGCCTGCTTTGCCGCTTGTAAAATTGTAGTTCCTTTTTCTACTTTTACCTCTTGGTCATCTATAGTTAAGGTTACGAATTCTTTTTTCATAAATTTCCTCCTTGTAAACAAATTTTATAGTTTATACTCTACTTTGAAATTATATCAATAAACTCTTCTTTTTCTTCATCTGTCATTTCTATTTTTGATTTATTCTCACTAGATAAATAATAACTTGTATTTATATTTCTTCTATCAGTTACATCATTTACTATATAATCAAATAATTCCCTTAGTCTGTTATTTTGTTCACTATTTATTTCTTGTTTAGAAAGCACTTTTCCTTCATAAGTTTCAATATTCCTTTTTAACAATGAATCACTTAAATTTTTATTATAATTATCTTCTTTCTTTTTTATTATATTTTCTGATAAATTTATTTCATAATAAGTATTTCTATAAGAACCACCATCATCTAACATCGTCATAAATGCCGAGTCTGTTGTAACTATATATTTTGAATCACTATTTAAAGAAAAAGTATTAAAATATGTCTTTTTATATGTAAAAAACATAAAAATTAATATGCATACAACTATAGTACTAATTAAAACAATCATCTTTTTCATCATCTTTTTCCTCCGCCCCTAAAATCATTTAATTTCCGATTGCATGGAATGGGCAACTTGTTAGGCATGTTCCGCATTTAATGCATTTGTCTTGGTTTATTACTCTTTTCTCTCTTGCTTCTCCTTCAATTGCATTTACTGGACAATGTTTTTGACATAAACCACATCCTTTGCATTTTTCTTCATCAATAGTTATTTTTGACATAGCTTTACATTCTAGCGCTTTACATTCTTTGTCTATTGCATGTTGTTTGAATTCTTCTCTGAAATATTTTAATGTACTAATAACTGGATTTGGTGCACTTTGTCCTAATCCGCATATGCTTGCTTTTTGAATGTTTGACGCTAATTTTTCTAGTTTATAGATATCTAACTCAGTTCCTTCTCCATTACATAGTTTTTCTAATATTTCATGCATTCTTTTAGTTCCTATACGACAAGGGGTGCATTTACCACAGCTTTCACTTACTGTAAATTCTAAGTAGAATTTTGCAAGTGATACCATACATTTAGTATCATCCATTACAATTAATCCTCCTGATCCCATCATAGAACCGATTTCTTTTAATGATTCATAGTCAATAGGTGTGTCCAAATGTTCTTTTGGAATACATCCACCAGATGGCCCTCCTGTTTGTGCTGCTTTGAATTCTCTACCATTTGGGATTCCTCCACCTATATCATAAACTATTTCTCTTAAAGTGGTTCCCATAGGTACTTCTACTAATCCTATGTTGTTTACATTTCCACCTAAAGCAAATACTTTAGTTCCTTTTGAATTTTCAGTTCCTATTGATGAATACCACTTAGCTCCTTTTAATATAATTTGGGCAATATTTGCGTATGTTTCAACATTATTAATTAATGTTGGCTTTCCCCATAGACCACTTTGTGCTGGATATGGAGGTTTTACTCTGGGTTGGCCTCTTTTTCCTTCTATTGACTCTAATAATGCAGTTTCTTCACCACATACAAATGCTCCTGCTCCTAATCTTATTTCTATATCAAAATTAAAGTCTGTATCAAAAATATGATTTCCTAATAATCCATATGTTCTTGCTTGGTCTATGGCTATTTTTAGACGTTTTACTGCTATAGGATATTCTGCTCTTACATATATATATCCTTTATTAGCTCCAATACAATAAGCTGCAATTGCCATTGCTTCTAGCACAGAGTGTGGGTCTCCTTCTAGGATACTTCTATCCATAAAAGCTCCTGGATCTCCTTCATCTGCGTTACAAACTACATATTTTTGTTTTCCTTCTGATGCTTTTGTTAGTTCCCACTTCTTGCCTGTTGGAAAACCTGCACCACCTCTACCACGAATTCCGGATTTTGTAATTTCTTCTATTACTTCATCTTGTGACATTTCCATTAATACTTTTTCTAATGCTTTATATCCGTCAAATGCTATGTATTCATCGATATTTTCTGGATTAATTACACCACAGTTTTTAAGAGCAATTCTTTTTTGTTTCTTATAAAAATTCAAATCATCTAAACTGTTTACTTTAGTTCCATCAATGTCTTTTGCTAACAATCTTTCTACTTTATTTCCTTCTACAATATGAGTTTGAATTATTTCTTTGCAATCTTCTGGCTTAACATTAGCATAAAAGGTATCTTCTGGTCTTATAATAACAATAGGACCTTTTGCACATAAACCAAAGCATCCTGTCTTTATTACTCTTACATTGCTTATGTTTTGTTCTTTTAATATTTTTTTGAATTCATCTAATATTTGTAGTGATTTTGAAGATGTACATCCTGTTCCTTGACAGACTAAAATATGTTTTTCTCTAGTATCTGCTTTTGTATTTATTCTCAAATCTAGCTCTTTTCTCTTATCTTCTCTAATTTTATGAAGCTCATCTAAACTTTTCATTCAAATTCCTCCTTTTGAACAATGATTTTTTCCTCCGTCCCTAAAATCATTGTTTTATCAATTCATCTAATACTTTGTCTAATTGTTGTACTGTAGCTTTTCCATATACTTCACCATTTACTGTAAATACTGGTGCTAAACCGCATGCTCCAACACATCTTGTATTTTCAATTGTAAACATTCCATCTTCTGTCGTTTGACCTGGTTCTATTTTTAGTCTTTCTGTTAATCTATCCATTATTTTTTGTGATCCTTTTACAAAACAGGCTGTTCCTAAACAAACTGATATTTTATATTTTCCTTGTGGTTCTAATGAAAATCTTGAATAAAATGTGACGACACCATAAATTTCTGCCATTGGAATTTTTAAAAATTCAGATAGCTCTTGTTGGACATACATTGGGATATATCCATAATGTTCTTGAACTTCATTTAACATTTGAATTAAATTGTCTTTTATTGGTTTATACGTAGATAGTAATTCTTCTAAAAATTCATCTCTTTTATCACAGTTGCATTTGTGATTATTTAAATTTTCACTCATAATATTCCTCCCCTTAAATAATATTTATTAGGTAGTCTCTTAAATTATATCAAAACGATTTCTTTTATACAACATTTTTTTGAAATTTTACATTTTTATGTCATTTTTTGTTTTTTATTGACTTTTTTGTGAATAATGTAAAATATATTTATAAAAAATAAAAGGAGGGATTTTTTATGGGATATGACTATTATGGATATGATGTATCACCATATACTAGCGATTATAGTAGTATAGATACTATTGCAGCAACAGGAATAGGTGCTGCTTTAGGGGCTTTTTTCGGATTTATTATAATTGCAAGTATAGTAATAGGTGTTTTACAAATTATAGCTATGTGGAAAGTTTACACAAAAGCAGGAGAAAAAGGATGGAAATCAATTATTCCTATTTATAATATTGTTATATTATTTAAGATTTCAGGACTTTCTCCATGGCTAATATTCGTGTATTTTGCTGGTTTAATACCTTTTATAGGTTGGATTGCAATAATGGCTTTATCAATTTATCAAGCACATAGTTTAGCAAAATCATTCGGAAAAGATATTGGTTATACTATTGGGTTAGTTTTATTACCAACTATCTTTTATATGATTCTTGGATTTGGTAAATCAGAATATGTTGGGCCTGCAGGAGAAGCAGCTGTTGTAGAAACAAGTGAAGATGTAACTGAATAATATTACTTATTAAAAAACAAATAGATATGTAAAGCAATCTACATATCTATTTGTTTTTTGTTCAATTATTTATAATTAATTTCAAAATTAATTCATTTTAACAGTTCCAACAATATTATTTATGTCTTCAATATTATATTTTTTCATATAATCTTCTATTTGTTTTATAGTGTTAACACTTGTATAAGGATTAGTGAAGTTTCCTGCTCCAATAGATATTGCATTAGCTCCTGCTAACATAAATTCTATTGCATCATCACCATTTATAATTCCTCCCATTCCTAAAACAGGAATATTAACTGCTTGGGCTACTTGATAAACCATTCTAACTGCTACTGGTTTAATGGCTGGGCCTGAAAGTCCTCCTGTATTGTTTGCAAGCATTGGTCGTCTTTTGTCTATATCAATTTTCATACCTAATAATGTATTAATTAGTGATACTCCATCAGCTCCTGCATCTTCTACAGCTTTTGCAATAGATGCAATATCTGTTACATTAGGTGTTAATTTTACAATAAGAGGCTTATCTAAAACCTTTCTGACTTCTGATGTTACTTGTTTTACTCCCTCATATGTGTTTCCAAATGCCATACATCCTGCTTTAACATTTGGGCATGATAGATTTAATTCTACTCCATCAATATCTAATATGTTTAATATTTTACAAAGTTCTACATATTCATCTATACTACTTCCACATGCATTTACTATAATTGCTGTATCAAACTTTCTTAAAAAAGGTAAGTCATTTTGTGCAAAATATTCTACTCCTGGATTTTGTAATCCAATACTATTTAGCATTCCACTTGCTGTTTCACATACTCTTGATGGCTTATTTCCGCTTCTAGGTTTTAATGAAGTTCCTTTGGTAATAATTCCACCTAACTTACTTAAATCAAAGAAATTACTAAATTCTCTTCCATATCCAAATGTTCCTGATGCTACTGTTACTGGATTTTTCATTTCTATTCCCGCAAAGTTAATTTTTGTATTCATTGATATTCTCCTTTATTTTTTCTATCTCTTTCTCTATTTTAATTTCTGAAATATCTTTTATCATTTTCTTTATTTTAGAATATTTCAAATATTGTGTCTTTCCTGGGACACAATTCATTTTTTCACTTATGCTTCTAGGCCATTTTGATTTATTTATTCCATATTCATTAATTATTATCTTATTTAAAATATCATAATCATGATGAAATGTATCTTTTTTCTTTTTTATTTCTAAACATTCTCTTTTAAAGTATTTATTTGTAAATTTTTTATCTACATATATATGTAAAAAATATCCTTTCCAATAATCTTCTTCTATTTTAATTTTTGTATCTTTAAGAAATTTATCTAGATATATATCTATTTTATAATTACCCCAATTTCCATAATGACTTTTATTTTTGTTACTTTCCAAATCTGGTGCTATAGTCCCTTTTAAAAATTCTTCTTTATTTATTACTTCTTTTGGATGTTTTTTTATATATTCTTGTGCTATGGCTATATGTATTGCATATCCAGGCATATATTCTATCACCTCTTTCTTTTGAATAGATGATTATATCTCTACATCTTTTGCTTGAAACACTGGACCAGCCTTACATACATGCCAATATTCAGGTGCTTCTTTAGGACTTTTGGCTGTTTTTACAGCACATCCTAGACATACACCTAGGCCGCATCCCATTTTTTCTTCTAATGAAATTTGACATGGTATATCTTTTTCTATTGCTAATTTTTGTACAGCTTTTAACATAGGTAATGGTCCACATGCGTAAATAGAATCTATTTTTCCTTCTTCTATATCTTTTTCTAAATAATTAATAGCAAATCCTTTTTCTGAATAACTACCATCATCAGTTGTAAGAATAAGTTTATCTGACACGTTTTTAAATTCTTCTTCTAGCACTACAAAATCTTTGTTTCTAAATCCTAAATATGTATTAACATTTTTATTATCATTTTTAGCACATTTAGCTAATTCATATAATGGAAATACTCCTATCCCCCCTCCTATTATTGCTAGGTTCTGGTATTTCTCATATTTAAATGTTCCATATCCTATTGGACCTAATATATCAATATTAGAACCAATTTCCTTTTTTGCTAAAATTTCTGTTCCTTTTCCTTTTACTTGAAAAATGAATTCTAATATTCCATTTTCTCTATCTAAATTATAAATACTTATAGGCCTTCTTAGAAATGGTTCTGTTTGATTTGAAACTCTTATTTCTATAAAATTTCCTGGTTTTGAATTTTCTACAATGCTTGGTGCCTGTACACTAAATTTAAAAATATTTGGTTTTAATTCTTCTTTTTGAATTAATTTAGCTAATAATAATTCTGTCATCTTTTACCTCCTTTTACTAATATATATTTGTTGCATATTATTTAATAATAAATTGATTTAATTCATCTCTCATTCTTATTGCTTCTGCTCTAGTTGCCTCTGCATAGTCTTCTTCTGCATATTTATCTTTCCATTTATCAGATTTGTATGCACACATCAAACTTCTAGATGCATTCACAATTCCACCTAATCCATTAGCATCAAATCCTAATGCTATATCATTTGCTTTTCCTCCTTGAGCACCATACCCTGGTATTAAGAAATATGTGTGTGGAGCAGCTTGTCTTATTTGTTTTAATTGTTCTGGATAAGTTGCACCTACTACTGCAGCTATACTACTATATCCATATTTTCCTCTTAACTCTTTTCCCCATTTTTCTACTAATTCAGTTACTTGTATATATACTTCTTTACCATTTTCCAATTTTAAATCTTGAAGTTCTCCTGATGATGGATTTGATGTTTTTACTAAAATGAACATTCCTTTATTATATTTTTTACAATCTTCTATAAATGGTTTAACACAGTCTGTTCCCATATATGGATTTACAGTAACAAAATCCACATCGTAAATTGCTTCTTCTTTTTCGCCTATTGGTGTTTTTCCTAAAAATGCATTAGAATAACCTTGTGCTGTAGAGCCAATATCTCCTCTTTTTATATCTGCAATTACAACCATTCCTTTTTCCTTAGCATATCTACAAGTCTCTTCAAATGCCTTTATTCCTGGGATTCCATACATTTCATAAAAAGCTATTTGTACTTTAGCTGCTGGAATTATATCACAAGTTTTATCTATTAATTTTTTATTAAATTCTATTATTGCTTTAGATATCCCTTCTAAATCTTTAGAATATTTATCAGTTACGCATTTTGGTAACATCTCATATCTTGGATCTAGCCCTATTACTGTTGGATTATTTGTTTCTTTGATTTTATCTATTAACTTATCAATTGCATTATTCATTACATTTCTCTCTCCTTTTCTATTGTTTTTTCTAAAAAAATTTTTTTATCAAATCCACCTCTGGAATCTTTCTTCTTTTGTTTGGTTTTCGCAAACTCTTCTAAAGATATATTTTTGTATTTTAAAATAGATTCTATTACTTCTAGAATATCTGCTAGTTCCTCACTGTTATCATCTTTTAGATATTCTTTGACTTCTTCTACTAGTTTTTTGTCTAATTCTTTTTTATATTCCTTATCAGACAATATGTGATATATAGGAGTTTCTCCATTTTTCTCTATGATTTGTGGAATTTTATCTCTAACTAATTTTTGATGATTCATTTTATCAAATTCTCCCATTCTTTTTCTTTAAATCCTACTAATACATTTTTATCTGTTATTAGTAAAGGTCTTTTTATTAACATCCCATTAGATGATAATAATTCTATTTTATCACTATCATTCATATTAGGTAATTTTTCTTTTAAATTTAGCTCTTTATATTTCAAGCCACTTGTGTTAAAGAACTTTTTTATTTCTAGATTGCTCTGTGCTATCCATTTTTCTAATTCTTCTTTTGATGGTGTTTCTTCTACAATATGTCTTTCTTTAAAAGATATATTGTTTGTTTCTAGCCATTTTTTTGCTTTTTGACAAGTTGAGCATTTTGGATACCAAATAAATATATTATTTTTCATTTTTATTCCTCCTTTTATTTGTATTTTAATTGTATAATATAATAAATAGTATTATTTAATTTCTATTAGAAGGGACAAAAAGAACGTCCCTAAATCCCTTTTTCATAAACTACTTTTCCTCCCACTATAGTGTATTGAACTCTACCTTTTAATTCTTTTCCGATAAATGGGCTGTTTTTAGATTTTGATACTATTATTTCTTTTGTATATGTGTATTTTTCATTTGGATCAAATATTGTAATATCTGCTACTTTTCCTTCTTCTATTGTTCCTCTGTCTATATTTAATAGTTTTGCTGGATTATATGATGTTAGCCTAACTAAGTCTAAATATGTTAAATCTCCTGTGTCTATTAAATTCATTATTTCTGCTGATAAGGCTGTTTCAAATCCTATGATTCCATTTGGTGCTACATCTAATCCTTTATTTTTTTCGTCTTCTGCATGTGGTGCATGGTCTGTTATTATGGCATCTATTGTTCCTTCTTTTAATCCTTCAATTATGGCTAGTCTATCTTTTTCTTCTCTTAATGGAGGGTTCATTTTAGCATTAACACCAGAGTTTAACACTTCATCTACAGTAAATGTGAAATAATGAGGACATGTTTCACATGTTATTTTTACTCCTCTTTTTTTAGCATCTCTTACCATATTTTTGGTTGTTTTTGTACTTATATGACAAATATGAGCCCTTACATTATTTGTTTCTGAAATAACTATTTCTCTTGCTGCCATTATTTCTTCTGCTTCTGGTAATACTCCTTGTACATCTAATTCATCTGCTATTTTTCCTGCATTTATTGCTCCTGCTGCTACTGACTTTTCTTCACAATGTGATCCAACAAAAGTTCCTAATTTATCAGCTTCTATTATTGCTTGTCTCATCATTTTACTATTTACTACTGGCATTCCATCATCTGAAAATGCTATTGCTCCTGCATTTTTCATTTCGTCAAAATCAACTAATTCTTCACCTTTTTCTCCTTTTGATACAGAAGCATAAGGAAGTACATTACATAGATTAATTCTTTTAGCTTCTTCTATGACTTTTTCCAAAACAATAGCGCTATCTGGTGTTGGTTTTGTATTTGGCATAGGACAAATAGTTGTAAAACCACCACAAACGGCGCTTTTGCTACCTGTCTTAATTGTTTCTTTATGCTCAAATCCAGGTTCTCTTAAATGACAGTGCATATCAATCATTCCAGGTATTATATTTAAATTAGTACAATCAATTATTCTATCTACTTGTTCAGTAATTTCATTATCAATTGTTTTAATTCTATCATCTTCAATTAATATGTCTTTTTTATCAAAAGTATTTGTTTTGTAGTCAATTAATGTTCCATTTTTAAGTAAAATTTTCATATATAACCTCCTTGATATTTTTCTTAATATTATCATTTAGAAATTAAGTTTGCAATACTAAAAAAGAAAAAATGTTGACATTTTTCTTAAGTTTAATTAAAATGATTTTAGAAAAAATAAGGAGGAATTATTATGTCTGATATTATGTCATATTTATTTGAAACAAATGCTATAAAAATATGTGAAGAAAATAAGCCATTTTTCTTAACTTCTGGTAATTTATCACCATATTTCGTTAATACTCATTTTATTTATGGAAATGAAAAAGATGCTGTAGAACTTTTAAGTTTTATTGATGAATCATTATCTAATAAAATCACTTTACCAGAAAAAGTTTTTAAGAAGACACTTGAACAGTATAAAACAAATGTAATCTATAAAAATGTAATTGATATAATGAAAAATTATATTGAGAGAAACATTGATATTTCTGAAATTGATTATGTTTCTGGTGGAGAAAGAAGAGATTGGTTCTTTTCTAATATGATAGCTTATCTCTTAAATAAGCCACATATTTCTATTTATAAAGATTTATCTACAGTTGTAAGTGATAGTAACTTTGAAAAAACTGAAATAGTTAACAGTTTAGAAAATAAAAAGGTTTTACATATTGCTGATTTAATCACAGTTGCTTCAAGTTATATTAGAGCTTGGATTCCAGCAATTAGAAATTTAGGAGCTAATGTTTGTTGGTCTTGTTCTGTTGTTGATAGAATGCAAGGTGGAAAAGAAAAAATAGAAGCCGAAGGGGCTAAATCTTTTTCTTTAGTAAAAGTTGATATTGATTTATTTAAAAAAGCATTTGAAATGGAACTTATAAATGATAATCAATTACATATGTTAGATGGTTTCTTAAATAATCCAAATGAAACAATGAGAAACTTTTTAATAGCTCATCCTGAATTTATAGAAAATGCATTAAAATCTGATGAAAAAACCAAAAAAAGAGCACAGCTTTTAATTGATAGTAGTTTATATAATTTGTAATATAGAAAGTTGCCAAAGAGTACTAATGAAGTTCTTTTTGACAACTTTTTTATTTTAAATTTAATTGTTATTAGTATCTTTTCTAATTATTTCATTACATCTTACAACAGTAACATTGTCAGGAATATTATCTAATACCGTAGCATTTGCACCTATTTTTACATTATTCCCTATTTTAATTGGTCCGCAATACTTTTGCTCCTGCTCCTACCATTACATTATTTCCCAAATCAGGATGCCTTTTATATTTATCTTTTCCTGTTCCTCCTAGTGTAGAATTATGGTATATTGTACAATCATTTCCAATTGTTGCTGTCTCCCCTATTACAATTCCCATACCATGATCAATAAATAACCTCCTACCTATTTTAGCTCCTGGATGTATTTCTATTCCTGTAAAAAATCTTCCTATTTGTGAAACAAGTCTAGCTAAGAATAAAAATTTATGTCTATATAAAAAGTGAGCTATTCTATGAAATATTAGTATATGAAAACCTGGATATAAAATAATTACTTCTAAAATATTTCTGGAAGCAGGATCTTTTTTCATTATATTTTTTGCATCTTCGTATAAATCTTTAAAAACCATAATAATCACCTATTATATTTTATGTATTTAAAATTTTTTTGACATTTTTTATTGATTGTATCAATTTCGACAGTTATTTTATTTTAATTTTGATATATATTTTTTACGGTTTTTAGAAACTGTTGACTTTCTGCATTGAAAAAAAGGAGGAGATACCATTGATATCTAGATATTTGTATTCTAAGCTTAAATCAGCTAAAACATCAGGAACTATAGTTATACATCCAACTAAGGATGAAATTCAATTTTTAAATGATAGGAATATCCCCTATAAAAACTTAGGATATGGCGGATGTTTATCTATCAATTGTGAAGAATTTAAATCTCTTCTTGTTACTTAATAATTAAGTTAATTAACTTTATGCAATAATGTAAGAAAGTCAAAAGAGGATCCTTTAAATAGGTATCCTCTTTACTCTTCTATAACTTCACTTACATTATTTATAGCAGTGATATTTTTTAGTAGTTCATTCTTTTTAAATCCTTTTTTGTTATATTGTCCTATAATTCTGATTATTTCTTCTTCATTATCAGTTTTATCTTCATTTTGTCTTTTAATTTGTTTTATTTCTATTTTACATTTTGTTATACATTTCTCTATTTCTGCTAATACTTCTTTTACATCTTTATTAATTTTAATTTGTAATTCTATAACATTAAAGTGGTCTAATTTGTCAGATATTTTATATGAATATGATAAAATAATATATGCAATAAGAGTTGTTACAATTCCACCTAAATAAAATCCTGTACCTATACTTAGGCCTATACAAGTAACCGCTAAAAGACCTGCTGCAGTTGTTAGACCTTTTACATTAAATCCATCTCTTAATATTGTTCCTGCACCAATAAACCCTATTCCTGATAATAATTGTGCTGGTATCCTTGATGGATCAATATCATATTCTTTTGACATGTATTCTCCACATAGCATGATTAATACTGAGCTTAATCCTACTAAAGCATGTGTTCTAAATCCTGCAGGTTTATTCCAAGAAGACCTTTCTAGCCCTATAGTTCCTGCTAAAACAAATCCTAATATTAATTTTACTATTGATTGAAACCAAAATGATGATGTTATATCTATTATAAATTCCATTTACCTTCCTCCTTGAAAATTCTTATTAAATAAAATGCATAGGTGATAAATTATATCACAATTTTTTATATTTAGTAAAGATAATATTAAAAATTGATGTAATTACATCAATTTTTCTAACTCTTTTATTTTATCACGTAATTCTGCTGCTTTTTCAAATTCCATATTGGCAGCATAAGATAACATTTCATCTGTTAATTTTGTAATTACGTCTTTAATATCTTCATTTTTTTCTAATTTATATTCTATGCTAATATCTTCCACTGTTGTTACTTTGATACTTTCCCTTACAGATTTTCTAATTGTCTTTGGAGTAATATTATGTTCTTTATTATATTGTTTTTGTATTTTTCTTCTTCTGTTTGTTTCTGATATAGCCTTTTCCATTGAGTCTGTTAATTCATCTGCATACATTATAACAGTTCCATCTGTATTTCTTGCTGCTCTACCAATTGTTTGTATTAATGACCTTTCTGAACGTAAAAAGCCTTCTTTATCTGCATCTAATATAGCAACTAATGACACTTCTGGAATATCTAAACCTTCTCTTAATAAATTTATTCCTATCAAAACATCAAATTCTCCGAAGTCTTAAGTTACGTATAATCTCCATTCTTTCTAATGCCTTTGTGTCTGAATGCATATAATTTACTTTTATGTCTAATCCTTTTAAATATTCAGTTAAGTCTTCTGCCATTTTTTTAGTCAAAGTTGTAACTAATACTCTTTCTTTTCTTTCCACTCTTATTCTAATTTGTTCTAATAAATCATCAATTTGATTTGTAACTGGTTTTACTTCTATTTTAGGATCTAGTAATCCCGTTGGTCTTATAATTTGTTCTACTACATTGTCTTTACTATGTTCTTTTTCGTAATCTGCAGGAGTTGCACTTACAAATACAACTTGATTTAATCTTTCTTCAAATTCCTCAAATTTTAAAGGTCTATTATCAAATGCTGATGGTAATCTAAATCCATAGTTAACTAATGACTCTTTTCTAGCTCTGTCACCATTATACATAGCCCTTACTTGAGGAATTGTTGCATGTGATTCATCTATTAGAAGTAAAAAATCATCTGGAAAATAGTCAAATAATGTGTATGGAGGGCTTCCTTCTTCCCTTCCACTTATATGTCTTGAATAGTTCTCTATTCCAGAACAGAATCCAGTTTCTTTCATCATTTCTATATCAAAATTTGTTCTTTCTTCAATTCTTTGAGCTTCTATTAATTTATTTTGAGATTTGAAATATTTAACCCTTTCTTCCATTTCTTTTTCTATTGTATTAATTGCTCTTTCCATTTTGTCTTTTGTTGTAACATAGTGAGAAGCTGGTGAAATTAAAATATGTTTTCTAGTTCCGGTTGTTTTACCTGTTAAAGGATTGATTTCTGATATTTTTTCTATTTCATCTCCCCAGAATTCTACTCTTACAGCTGACTCCGACTGATCTGATGGATATATTTCTACAATATCACCTTTTGCCCTAAAAGTACCTCTTTTAAAATCTATTTCATTTCTTGTATATTGCATTGTTATTAACTTCTTTAATACTTGATCTCTTGATTTTTGCATACCAGGTCTTAAAGATAACATCATTTCTTGATAATCAATTGGATCTCCTAAACCATATATACATGAAACTGATGCTACTATTATTACATCTTTTGTTTCAAACAATGATAATGTTGCTGAATGGCGAAGTTTGTCTATCTCATCATTAACAGAAGAATCCTTTTCTATATATGTGTCTGATGAAGGAATATAGCTTTCAGGTTGATAATAATCATAATAACTAACAAAATATTCAACATTGTTTTCTGGGAAAAACTCTTTAAATTCTGAGTATAATTGTCCAGCTAACGTTTTATTGTGTGCTAAAACTAATGTTGGCTTTTGAACTTTGTTTATGATATTAGCCATTGTATAAGTTTTTCCGTGAGCCTGTAACTCCAAGTAATGTCTGGAATTTCTTTCCTTCTTCTATCCCTTTACTTAAATATTCAATTGCTTTTGGCTGGTCGCCTGTTGGTTTATAATCTGATACTAATTTGAACATTTTGTCTCCTTTACGTTTTATATTTCTATATCATTTTTAGATAATTACATTTCTTTTTAATATCTAATTATTAGAAAAATTTATTATTAACTATATTAACTTCTTTTTTATTTTTTTATTATATCATATAGCACAAATGTTTGCAATACTTTTTATTTAAACAAAAATACATTTGTGATTTTATGTAAAACATAATATAAAGTAACCAAGCTTTTAAAGCCTTATGCACATTGAAAAAAAGATGACTCTAGTCATCTCATAAGCTACTAATTAGCTTCTTTTTCCTGTGCAAAAACAAAAAATACTAACAAATATGAAAGCCTAAAATATGTATTTTAGGAACGAACACCAGGGGGTTAGTAGGGAAAGGGAAAAATGACAGATTTAATAATTGAGATTAAGGACAGAAAGTTTGTTAATGCTACTTGTGGAAACAATGTAATTAGTGAAATTAGACCTCGTCACATTGTAGCTAATGGTTGGGATTGTCGGATTTTTGGAAATGGTAAGATTTATTGTGAAACAAAAGAAACTTATAGAGATGGAGAACATTTTATGAAGTTCGTAATAGATTTTAATGGATCTTATCATCTTAAGTTAAGAAGACCAAATCAAAAATCCATAATCTAAAAAAAAGGATGGGCAACAAAATCTGTTAGAAAGATTTGTTTATCAGATGGATATCTTGATGATAGAAAGGCATATTTTATACAAAATTAGTGGCTTATTCAAAAGAATAGCAGGATTCTAAATTAGAACCTGCTATTTTCTAATTATACAATTTAATTAAATTTACTCTATTTTAGATTTTTCAAATATATAATTATATAATTCTTTCCAATTGGTAATTCTATTAAAATCTTTAATATTTCTATTATTGTACATTACTATTTTATGCATTAGTATTATATTAATTTATTTAAGTTTATCTTAAAAATCTATTTATTGCAAGTATATTTTGATAAATTTTTAATATTTACTAGACATTTAATTAAGTTTTTGATATTATTATGTGGTAAACAAAAGATATAGAAACTATTTTGTTTCAATTGGAGGTAAAATAAATGTTAAAAATAAAATCATTAAAGTTAATAGTATTGTCAATTGTAATTTCATTAATATTTGGATTGAATTTTTCTTATGCTGTTGATTTAAATCTAACAGATGATTCAATGGATGATTTAACTTCAGGTTCTACAGCTAATAATACAAATGATATAGATACGAATACTTCTAACAATAATGTTAATAATAACTCAAGTAATACTAATTCTTATAATACTAATACTTCAAATAGTTCAACAAATACATCTTCTTCTAATACTTCTAATAATACTGGAACTCCTTCAGCAACTGTAAGCAATTTAAATTCAGCACCTGAATCAGATTTGGGATTATCAAATATACTTAATATTATTTTAATTGTAATTGGAATACTTTTGATTTTATTAAGTATAGCAATTTTAATTAGATTAAAAAAATAATTTTATAAAAATGAAAAGCTTAATTTTAAAGCTTTTTATTTTTTTATGTTTTGTATGTATATTTTGTCCAAATTTTTAGATACTATTAATAGAATTTAATTTTCATATTTTAATTTAAATTTATGAAAACTAATAATCTTATAAGAATTTTTAAATGGGAGGATAATTTTATGTACAAAAAATTATTTATTAGTATTGCTCTTATTCTATCAGTTATATTTTCTTTTGGAATTTGTTTAGCTAATGATGGATTACAAAATGCAGCTGATGGTGTTAGAAATATAGTTGGTGGTGCTGAGAATGCAGTAGAAGGTGCTGCTAAAGATATTTCAAATGCTTCAAAAAATGCAACTGGAGCTATGGAAAATGGTGCAAATAATGCTGGTAATGCTGTTAGAGATGGAGCAAACAATGTAGGTAACTCTGTAAAAGAAGGAACAAATAGAGTTGAAAACACAATGACAAACAACGGTACTTATAATGCTACTAGAACTTCAACTACTACTGATAATACTTTTATGGGTATGAATGCTACAGCATGGACTTGGCTTATAATAGGTATTGCTGCTATAGCAATTGTTGCTTTAGTTTGGTATTATTCAATGCAACTTCGTTCTTCAGATTATGATAATAGAGATTAGTTCAATGTGATCATAGAAAATATTCTATGGTCTCTTTTATTTCTTATTTTTATATGTTATAATAATAAAAAAATTAGATAGAGGTTATCAATGAATACAAATAATACAAAATTAATAGCAAAAAATCCAACTGCATATCATAATTATACTATTGAAGATAAATTAGAAGTAGGTATTGTACTTTCTGGTACGGAAATCAAATCAATTAGAAGCGGAAAAGTTAATTTAAAGGATAGTTATGCTAATATAAAAAACGGCGAGGTGTACATATATGGAATGCATATCAGTCCTTATGAACATGGAAATATCTTTAATAAGAATCCTTTACGAGACAGAAAACTTTTATTAAATAAAAGAGAAATAAATAAGTTAATAGGTTTAACTAAACAGAAAGGCTATAGCTTAATTCCTATTAGTATTTATTTTAAGGGAAGTTTTGTTAAATTGGATTTAGGTATAGGAAAAGGTAAAAAACTTTATGATAAACGTCAAGATTTAGCAAAAAAAGATGCACAAAAACAAATTGCTATAAATTTAAAAAACAAACAATAAAAATTTCAAAAGAGGATATTTGATTTATTTACAAACATCCTCTTTTTTTGTTAGATTTATATAATTCATTAGATGTCCTATAGAGAAACGTCCCCAATAGGACATTATACTCTATTTGCTGATCCAAAGACATCTATCATTTTGTGTTTTACTGTTTCTTTAATTAGCTCTCTTGCAGGTGTTAAATATTTTCTTGGGTCAAAGGCATTTGGCTCTTCTACAAGAACTTTTCTTATTCCTGCTGTCATTGCTAATCTTAAATCTGTATCAACATTTATTTTAGATACTCCTGATGTACTTGCTTCATGTAATATTTCATCTGGTACACCTTTTGCACCTGGTATATCTCCCCCATATTTGTTACACATTTCTACTAATTCTGGTATAACTGTAGAGGCTCCATGTAATACTATTGGAGTATTAGGTATTCTTTCTTTTATTTCTTTTAATATATCAAATCTTAGTTTTGCTTCTCCTTTAAATTTATATGCTCCATGACTTGTTCCTATAGCAATGGCTAATGAGTCACATCCTGTTCTTTCTACAAATTCTTGAGCTTGAGCTGGGTCTGTATACATTGCATCTGCTGCATCTACATTAACATCATCTTCAATCCCTGCTAATTTACCAAGTTCTGCTTCTACTACAACACCTTTGCTATGGGCATAATCTACTACTTTTTTTGTTAATGCTATATTTTCTTCAAAGTCATATTTTGATCCATCTATCATAACTGACGTAAATCCTGCATCTATACACATTTTTGCAGTTTCAAAATCTGGTCCATGGTCTAAATGTATTGCAATTGGAACTTCTGGATGTTCTTCTACTGCTGCTTGAACCATTTTCATTAAATAATTAATTTTTGCATATTTAATAGCACTTGAAGAAGCTTGTAAGATTACAGGTGACTTACTCTCAGCTGCTGCGTCAACTATTGCTTGTATGATTTCCATATTGTTTACATTAAATGCTCCTATGCTATAACCTTCTTTCATTGATTTTTCAAACATTTCCTTTGTTGTTACTAACATAATATTTCCTCCATTCTTTGGCTATTAGAGCCTTACTTTTTTCTTCTTTAATTCTATTTCTAATTTTCTAATATGTCAATAGATTTTCTTTAAATTATAAAGGACATAATGTAATTACTTCTTACATTATATCCCTCTATTTTTAATGATTTAAATTTTTATAACTTGCACACATTGATTCATCAGGTTGTGCTGTTTCCCTTCCTTGTATTGGTTCGACTTGTATTGATTCTAAAATGCATTTTCCTTTTTCTCTATTATTGTATTTACAACTTGATACATTACAGTTTATTTTTTGATTTGCTTCCATTTTATACCTCCTATGAATTGTCTAGCTGAATAGTGTAATACTATTTTATATTATTATTACCATTTTTTTTGCATAAATACAAAAAAGACTAAAGTAGTTTGAAAATTATACTATTTTAGTCTTTTTTAGTTTAAAGATTTATTGTAAGGTTGCAATAATTTTCTAATTCTATGATTTCATATCTTTTTATGTTATCATCCTTGCATAAATCTCCATCTTCCAGATTTTCATAAAGAGGTTTTTCTGATATTATATTATTAATAGTATAATATTTAAATTCAGTTCCCTTTTCTATTACTTTGTCATCTGAAAAATGTTTAAATTTTTCTTCATCTTTAAAGCAAATAAAGCCTTGCTTATAAGATTTCCCATTATCAATCTCTACAATTGTAGTTACAAAATACAAATCTTCTAATATAAAAGATCTTATTTTCCGATTTTTTCTCTTAAACATTTTTACCTCCTACAAAACTATTTAGTTATGAATTACATTAATATAACACCACAATAATATAATATCACAATTATGTTAATTATGCAATGTTTTATTTTATTTTGCTTATAATTGGATATTATTTAAATTAAGAATGGTATTAATCTTTATTTAATTTTTTACATTCTTTATCTGAATCATTAATACAATTTTCTGGTGGTTCTTTAAAACTTAGATACCAACTAATTCCGTTTTGATTTTTTTCTATTTCTTTATTTCTTTCTTCTAACTCATTAAAAGTTTTTGGCATTGGTACTATTACTGGTTGATTTGGCATCCAATTTGCTGCTGTTGAACCTTTACTACAATCTGCCATTTGTAAAGCTTGAACTATTCTGATTATTTCTGGTATAAAACGTCCCACATTCATTGGATATATTAATATTGTTCTTACAATTCCTTTATCATCTATAATAAATACATTTCTTACAGTTTCTGTGTTGCTTATATCATTTGATATCATTCCATATTTTCTTGCTATTTCTCCATTTCTATCTGCAATTATTGGAAAAGATACTTTAATTCCTGTTCTACAATAAATGTCATACATCCAAGCTAAATGTGAACTATTACTATCTACACTTAATCCCAACAATTCTGTATTCATTTCTTTAAAATATGTATGTGCTCTTGTAAAAGCTATCATTTCAGTCGTACAAACAGGTGTAAAATCTCCTGGGTGTGAAAATAACACTAACCATTTCCCTTTATAATCACATAATTTAATATTTCCAAAAGTTGTTGTTGCTTCAAAATCTGGAGCTTTTTGACCAATTTTAACATTTCCATTCATCATTAATTCATAATCCATAAAAATAAACTCCTCTCATATTTTTGTATATTATATGAAAAAAGTTTATTTTTGTTACTATATTAGTTAAATAAATTTCACATATCCAAAATAAACTAGCTAAAATTTTTTTTAATAGTAACTGTAATTTCTTTTATTTGTTCTAAATTTTCAACTGTTCTAGTATAAGCACAAGATGGGCATCCACTAAAGTTTACCTCTTCATTTGTATAATTTATCATAATTCTTAATCTCCAAACCTTATATATATAACTTTCAAATATATACTTATAAATTATTATTTTCAATTTTATATGCCAATTCTAAAGCAAGTATTGGTACTTTAGTTTTTTTGTCAAAATTAGATAATTGATTTATACTTCTTTCTTCCCATTCGACAGAGTCTAGATTATCACCTGCATAATAGAAAGTAAAATAGTTTAATTTTTTATATTTGCAAACAGCCCCTATTGAAGCTCCTTCCATTTCGACACAAACTACACCTTTTTTTCGGTATAGCTCTATTTTTTCTCTAGTTTCTCTGTAAAAAGCATCAATTGTCCATGTGGCTCCTTCAGTATACTCAAATTTATACTCTTTTAATATATCCTTAAATAAGTCAGTATATTTATTATCCAATTCGACATATTCCGAATCCGGTAAATAATGATAACTTGTACCATCATCTCTATAGGCTCTATTTGGAATTATTATTGAACAATCTGCAATACTTTTATCTAAAACTCCACAGTTTCCAAAAATTATAAGTGTATCGACTCCATTAATATTTAATTCTTCAATATCTTGGCTTATCCATGGTCCACTAATTCCAGCCATAAATAAAGTGATTTTAATATTTTTATATTCTAATATATAAATTGGTCGTTTTTGCATCAATTCACCAGCTTTTACACATTTGAATTTTTTTACAATATCTTTCAACAGATGTTCAGAAAAAACACCAACACCTATATGTGGTAACTTAATATTAGGATCGTGTATTCCATCATTATTTTTTATACCTCGAGGTTTTATAAATCCTTCTTCATTACTATATAAAATCATATGTTATTCCTCCTCAATAATCACTATTTTCTATCAAATCCTTATATACCTTTTATTAGTTAGTATATCATAAAATTAGAAATTGTAAATACATAATTTTCTTTTCATAATTATTGCTAACAACATATTTACATATGAAAAGATTCTTGTTTAAGAACATCTTTAATAATAAATTTATTAGGAATTAATTTGAATTCATATGATATTTATATAATAGTATGCATTATAAAAGAGTGCAGAAATACTTCCACACTCCAAACCATTCTTACAAAAGATGCTTTCTTAGCTTATAAAAATACACTATAAAATATACATATATTTTAAATTTTCGTTTTAATGTATTGTTTTTGGATAAAAGTTTCTATCCAAATGTAAACAGATTTTACACCAATCTTCTTTATTGGTAATATTACCAATTATTACATTATCATTTAAGATATATGAATATTCAGAGAAAGACATATTTTCAAGAGTAGGAATCCATGCATTACCAGAATTATCAATTAACATATAGGCATTTTTTCTATTGTGAGATGATTTAAACTGTAATTTACTAATATTGTCATGGAAAACTTCTAATACTGCTGATTGAAAATCCGAAAATTCCTTATCAGTAATTTCAAAAAGTTCTCTATTCTTTAATCCATATTTTCCTAAAGGCTCATATTGAAAAATCTGCCATTTGCCAATGTAATCAAGATTTTTTATCAATTTGGCTAATTCATAGGCATCTTCTAAGTTACCTTTATGTGCAACTGTATTTATGCAAAGATGTGCACCAAATTTGTGCAATTCTTCACACACAGATAATTGTTCATTAATAATATCTGTATTTGTTTGTCTAAAACGCCTAAATATTTCGTTAGTTGAACCATCAATAGGTATTCCAATTACATCAACTAATTCAGCAACTTTCTTAGCATCTATTTTTTTTATAAGTATACCTTCATCGCTTACTATGTCCTTAATAATAGGACTACCAACCGTATCTAACGAAATGTCAAAACCAATCTTTTTGATTCTTTCAAGCAGTTCGATGATATCTTCTCGACTCAATGGATCTCCACCACAAAGAGTAATTTTTTGACATCCTGAATTATAAACAAATTCTAAGAAATCAATTAAATTCTTCGTAGGTACTGTTTTTCCTTTTTCTTCTTCCCGAGAAAAACTATAGCATCCTTTACAGTGTACAAAACAACTTTGACTAACAAAAATATTTAAATGCATAATCCACACCTCAATTCTGCTTTCCATTCTTATGTTTTAATTTGTTAATTTTGCAAGTAACTCATTGTCTTGTTTTACCAAATCAATTCTTGCAAAATATTCTCTCATTTTTTCATTATATTCTAGTATTTTATCCATTTCTTCTTTAGGTTTAAAAGTTTTTAAATAAGCTTTTACGTCAAAATCCAGTAAATCTGGTGAAGTAGTACCTTCCACAGGCACTAGCCAAAAATGAACATTAACAAATACATCAGATTTTTCATTTGAAAGTAAGTGTGCATAATTCAAGCCCAACTCCCTTCTCATTCCTTCTTTTGCTTTTTTTAGAATAAATGAGTATCTAAGAAATGTAACATCATCTAGAAGATCAAATGCTCTATAAGTTTTACTTAAACCAAAAATATAAAAACCTGGACATGGATATTTTGGATCTGCTCTAACAATAATTCCATTGTTTTCATAAATAGGTCTGTTATGTTCAGGAACATATTCTGGATACTGTTCCATAAAATCTGCTCTTGAGATATCTTCTGGAGCTATATATGCTCTATAGTTCTTTTCTCCTCCATAGAAATGAATATAACGCATACCTTCCGGTACTGGTGGGAGATCTGATCTTCTATCCACATCAATAAACCGTAATGCTTTTTTGTTTGTTTTTGTTTTATTTGTTGACATACTTTTACCTCCTTGTAGTTACAGTGTCATTTCATTAATATAGTATATTATTTTTTCACTGTAAATTATCAACAAAAATATAATATTGCTGATAATTTACAGTGATTAATTTCTTATTCCAAATAGGAATACTTTATGCTTCTACCTTAAAATGTTTTTTCAGATAAGAAACTAAATTGTTTGAGAAATCTCTTATTTCCTCTGTCTTTAATGTTCTATCATCGCGAGAAATACTTACACGAATTGTCACTTTTCTTTCTTCAGCTTTCTCATATACATCTATAATTTCATAAGATTTCAATAATACAGACTGATAGTTTGAAAGTGCATCTTCTAACTTCTGATATCTCTCATTATGTGATAAAGAAATTGTATAGTCTAAGGAAACAGAAGGATACTTTGAAGGCTTGCGATAATCATGACAAACTTTTTCAATTGTATTAAGTTGATCAAAATAAATATTCGCAATAACCATCATAGAAGTTTTGTGATACTTTTTAGTAATACTAAGACTTGCAATTCCAATTTGTCCAATGCAAGTATCTTTAACATAGATACTAATTACAGTATTATTATCCATGTAAAGATTATTTGGTTTATCTTCCATAAATCTAATATCACAGTTTGTTGAAAGTCTAATTGTACCTTGTACAATATTTTTCATTTCCATATAGCAGTTCGGTGCATTTTTTATGGAATCACATAAAATAATGCTTAACTGTCTTTCTAGCTTTTTACCGATATTTACTGTTCCAATTTCAAAAACACCATATTTAGAAAACTTTTTAGCGTTTTGAATTGTTGCAGCTAAAACCGATAATCCCAACTCATCTCTAATATACTTGTTGGTAGGTTTATTAATTATTTCTTCGCAGTATGATTTGTCAATTCCTGCATTTTTAAGGAAATCATCATCATACCAAATATATGTATTAACTTCATGAAGATTATACTTTTCAGCTAGAACCTTCTTCAGTTCATATTCTTTAAGATATTCTGAAATTTCATTATGCTTGATTTCAAGATTTAATTTCAGAGGTTGTGGTTTCAGATTATCATAACCATAAACTCTAGTAATCTCTTCAATAACATCTGCATCATTTCTCATATCTTTGGTAGATCTATAAGTAGGTACTGTAACAAGATAACAGCTTTCTTCAAACTTTACCTCCATATCAAGTGATCTCAAAATGTTTAATACAGTTTCCGAATCCATCTCGAATCCTAGATAATTTTTCAACTTTTTGCAAGTCAACCTTATTTTATTTTTTTCCTGTTTTTTTGGATAAAAATCCATAATATTGGAATCTAAATTCAAGGTTATGTTTTTTTTCTTTAATAGATATAAACATCTTGCCAATGCCAAAAGAGTCATCTCTGGATCGAGACTTTTCTCATGCCTTATACTTGACTCGGTCCGATCATGTAACGAAATAGAACTTTTTCTGACCACTGACGCGTCATAATTTGCTACTTCAATAATTATACAATCACATTCACTAGTAACAGTATAATCATCTAATGTACGAACTCCTGCTACTTCCATCACTTTTCCGTTGCCATATACAAGCAGATTATCTTTAGTGATATTTAAATCATTACACTCACCACCTTCAAACATTTTAATACTAATATTTGAAACATTATTACCTTTTAAAGTAACTATAGGTAAGCCCAATTCTAAAGTAACATAGTTTGTAATTAATTCTGTTAATGTATTTGATTCATAACCACAATAGTGCAGAATTAATTTCATGTTAATATCGGTAATTTCCTGATGTACTCCAGAAACTTTTATAGCTGTATATCTGTTGACACTATCTACACATACATCAACAGAAAACTTTCCTTTCTTTTCATACATTTCCTTATTAACTTCCATAATAGGAATCTCTTTCAATTCTACACCAGCTAAAGCTGCAACTTCTCGTGCAATTCCATAATGTCCCCAAAGATCCGGTCTGTTCGTTAAAGACTTATTGTCTATCTCAACAATTATATCTTCTAAATTTACATATTCTTTGATATCCGAACCTATGGAATAGTTTTTTGGTAAATCAATGATACCAGTGTGATCTTGTGAGATATCTAATTCTTTTTCGGAAAGACAAACACCTTCACTTTTAATTCCTAAAAATTCAACTTCTTCAACACTTTTATCATTAATTTTCCCTCCTACAACACAACAAGCTGTAATCATACCAATATAAGCGTTTTTGGCAGAAGTAATAACATTAATGTTTTTACTTCCAATATTTAAGGTAAGTACTGCATATTGGGAATTTTGTGGATGCTGTTCAATATTTTCAACTTTTGAAACAATAACATCAGAAATATTCTTTCCTTTTACCACAACATCTTCTACCTCAGCAGTAGTCATTGTGAATTTATTCCAAATATTTAGCCAATCAATTGGCTGTTTAGAAGTAATAAATTCCTTAAGTAGGTTGCATGAAATAATCATAGTCATCATCCTTTCTACATAATGTCAAATTGTTTTAATTCTTCTAAATCACATGAATTCATGATTCTAATATCATTAATATGATATCTCATCATTGCAAGTCTTGTAAGACCGATACCAAATGCAAATCCAGAATATACATCAGGATCAATATTACTCATTTTGAGGACATTTGGATGAACCATACCACAAGGGCAAAGTTCTAACCATCCACTGTCCTTGCAAGTTGGACATCCTTCTCCGTTACATATTAAACACTTAACATCTAATTCAAATCCTGGTTCTACAAACGGAAAATATCCTGGTCTTAATCTAACTTCTACTTCTTTACCAAAGATCTCACTCAAAATACCTTTCATTACATACAGTAAATTTGATATGGATATATCTTTGTCAATGACCATTCCTTCTAATTGAAAAAATGTATTTTCATGACAAGCATCTATATCTTCATTTCTGAAACATCTACCTGGGGCTGCAATTCTTAAAGGTGCACCATATTTTTCCATTGCTCTTACTTGGCAAGGAGAAGTATGGGTTCTAAGCAATCTGCCTGAATTTGTCCAATAAGTATCTTGCATATCTCTAGCTGGATGTGAGGAAGGTATATTAAGTGCATCAAAGTTGTGATATTCATCTTCAATTTCAGGTCCAGAAACAATCGTGAATCCGAGTTTCTGAAGAATATCACATACTTCCTTACCTACAACTGTAATTGGATTTAAACTACCTCTATCTTTGCTTATAGGCATGGTTAAATCAAATTTGAATGTGCTCTTAGAAATAAGTTCATCATTCTTTTCCTTTACTTCTTGTGTAATCTCATTTTTCAATTTATTACACAATGTTCCAATTTTTCTCTTTTCCTCAATCGGAAGATTCTTCATTGAAGCCATTATTTCAGAAACCCGACTTTTCTTACCGAGATACTTACTTTTTACCAAGGTAAGATCTTTCAAAGTCTTAACTGAATCAATTTCCTCAATAAATTGTTCCTTCAATTTTAATAATTCCTCTTTCATATTGCATTCTCCTTTGCTTTTTTATTGTTGAATTAAAACTGAATACTATAAAAGATTTTCTTTAATTTTGCTTCTTATCCTCCTTTCATTTTTTAGTAAAGCATTCCTTACATAAATTGCATTTCCAATTCATGTACAAATACCATAATATGGAATATTATATCATCTTCTTTCTTTTATGTCAACATGTTCAAATCTCTAGTTTTTCCTATTTTGAGTATATTTGAATACCTCAATGAAATATAATAAATAATTTAAAATATATTACACTTCAAATAAAAAAATTTAAGTAATAAATGAATTTATATCACCATTCATTACTTGAATTAATCCTGCTAAATAATATTTTTTATAAAAGTATGCACCTTTATAATCAATTGTTTCAATATAATCTTCTAACAATTTTATAATACTCTCTTTCAACCAATTAAGATTATATGGAATTCTTTCTAATTCTCTATTTAAAGAAGTATGTTTTTTAGCTCTGTTTGCTTTGTCTTAACTCATAAATCTTTTGTCTTTTTCATCAATTATAGCTAATTCTTTTCTTGCTTTAAATAGCATTTTTAACATGTCCATGTTTTCCGTTATCATTATTATTACCTCCACTTGATGTGTGATGTTAACTCTATTTAAATTTTCATTAAAGTCTTTTTCAAAAATTATTTGCATATAAACTTTTCCAGTCAAAATTGCTATAATCTCTGCCACTTTTATGTTTATTTTTCTTTCCAATCAATCGCTCCACAATCGATTTTGTGCCATTTTGATTCTAAATTTGATTAACTTATCAATATCGAAAATTATAGGCAATATCAATCATTTTTTATATTTCCCCAAATTGTAATAATAGACGGGAGTAAAATCTCCTGGGTGTGAAAATAACACTAACCATTTACCTTTATAATTACATAATTTAATATTTCCAAAAGTTGTTGTTGCTTCAAAATCTGGAGCTTTTTGACCAATTTTAACATTTCCATCCATCATTAATTCATAATCCATAAAAATAAACTCCTTTCGTATAATATATAAAAGAAGTTTATTTTTTTGCATTTTTAATTTTTGTTATGTATCATTAAATCTACAATATTATCTACATTTATCGATATGATAAACTCAAATAATAAACTACGCTTTATCCTTTTAGCTTTTTTGTCCATCATATATTCTTTTAAAGGTTCTACCTTTTTAATATATGGTTTGTCCAATTGTTTAGTAGTATCTTTATCTGAATAAGTATCAGGTTCTTTTTCTAACTTCATGTCAGAAAAAAGTTCATAATACTCTTCTTCACGTTTGGTAGCTAAAAAATAGTACGTGATAGTGCCTACTTTCTCATCAGAATCAGGCACAATTGTTGTAGTCAAAACATATACATCGGAACACTTAAACTTTACATTCCGAGTAGTAGCCTTCTCATCTTTCTTAAAAATACTCATATTGTTTCCTCCTAGAATTAATAAATTTTCTCTTGTTGTAACATTAAAAAGTACCTAGAAATTCAACAAAAGATATTTTTATTATATCACATATTTATGTATACTTCAACTATATTCTAAAAATTATGTGATTAACTTATGATAAAATCACCCTAAGAGAATATCTGATGAAAAGTTCACCCCTGTTTTGG
>CAQRYF010000018.1 GCA_948875265.1 uncultured Clostridia bacterium | reverse complement strand
ATATAATAAAAATAAAAAATTATAGAAAATTTATATATTTTTTCTGTATTTTTTCAAAAAATAATTTGTTATAATTATAATTGCAAAAATACTAAATATTTTCATTTTATTTCTTCATTTCTTTTTCAATCAGCCACCTTATTGTTTTTAGGTGGCTTTTTTATATGCGGTGATGGTGCAACGGCAGCACATTGGGGCCATATCCCAAAGACGAGGTTCGAATCCTCTGACCGCAACCAAAATAAAAGGAATATGCCTATGAAATATGATGTATGTATGAAAAGAGAATGTAAAAATTGCATATATGAAACAAGGTGTTTTGAAGAGAAGGAGTCGACTATGAATATTCAAAAAATAAACATACTAAAGTTAAAACCATCAGAGTATAATCCAAGAAAAGATTTGAAACCTGAAGATGAAGAATACATAAAGATAAAAAATAGTATTTTAGAATTTGGATATGTAGCTCCAGTAATTATTAATGCAGATATGACAGTAATTGGTGGTCATCAAAGATTAAAGGTGCTTAAAGAACTAGGATATGAAGAAATTCAATGTATTGTAGTTGATCTAGATAAGAATAAAGAAAAAGCATTGAATCTAGCATTGAATAAAATTAGTGGAGAATGGGATAACGACAAATTGGAAGCAATCCTTGCTGAATTAAAAGAGACAGATATTGATATAAACATTACAGGATTTAGTAATGATGAAGTAGATGACATCTTAAAAGATATAATAGGATCTAATGAAGATGATTTTGATTTAGAAGAGGCACTAGATGAAATAGAAGAACCAATAACAAAAGTAGGAGATGTTTGGTTATTAGGTAAGCATCGATTATTATGTGGAAATAGTACGCAAGAAGAAGATGTTATGCGTCTTATGAATAATCAATATGCGGATATGCTTCTTACAGATCCACCATATAATGTAGACTATGAAGGAACAGCAGGAAAAATAAAAAATGACAACATGAATGAAACAGAATTTTACAACCTTTTAATAGATGCTTTCAAGAATATGCATTCAGTAGCAAAATCAGGATGTCCTATTTATGTATTTCATGCAGATACAGAAGGTCTAAATTTTAGAAATGCTTTCAAGAATGCAGGATTTAAGTTAGCACAATGTTTGGTTTGGGTAAAAAATACCTTTGTTATGGGTAGACAAGACTATCAATGGAAACATGAACCGATTCTTTATGGATGGAAAGAAGGAAAAGCTCATTACTTTATTGATAGTAGATCACAAAACACAGTATTAGAATTTGACAAGCCAACAAGGAATGCAGAACATCCAACAATGAAACCTATTGATTTGCTATGTTATTTAATTAAAAATTCAAGTAAAGAAAACAACTTAATAGTAGATTTATTTGGAGGAAGCGGATCAAGTTTAATTGCTGCAGAACAAACTAATAGAATTTGTTATACGATGGAATTAGATCCTCGTTATTGTGATGTTATTATAAAACGCTGGGAAACTTTAACAGGGCAAAAGGCAGAGTTAGAGAAAAAGTAATGGAGGTGGGTGAGTTGTATTGACCCAGAAAAAAATAGAAAATATAAAAACCGATTATCTAAATGGAATGACATATAAAGACATTTTCAAAAAACATAATATTACTTTGTCTGATTTAAAAAAGATTATAAATCAGTATAAACTAACTAGAAACAAAAGTGAACTGTATAAAGGAAACCAGAATGCGAAAAACAACAAAGGCGGAAAAGGTGCAACTAGTAATAATAACAACGCAGTAGTTACTGGAGAATATGAAAAAATATATAAAAATATGCTAACAGAAGAGGAATGGGCATTATATAAGAATTATAACATTAATGATAATGATGAATTACAGATGCAAGAATATATACATGAATATAAAATACTTACGATAAGAGAAAACAGAATGATGGAAAGAATAAGAAAATTAGAAAGAACAGAAAAGGATATGACAATAGGTCATATTAAAAAGAAGAACAGTGGAGGAGATACAGAAACAATAACAGAAGCGGAACCAACAATTGATACAATACAAAGAATAGAAGATGGACTTACTAGAGTTCAAGAAGCAAAAAGAAAAAGCAGAGAGAACATGATAAAACTTGGATTTAGTAAAAAGACATTAGAACTTAAAGAAAAACAAATAGATAATGAATTATGGTAAAGGAATGAATAATATGTTTGAAAATGCTCACGATTTATATAAATCTAAAGAGTGGCAAAACCTATTACAAGATCTGAAATTAGCAAGAGTAAATGATGAAGGCAAATTGATATGTGAATATTGCGGAGAGGAAATAGTAAAAGCTTATGATTGTATAGGGCATCATAAGATACCATTAACGAATGCTAATGTTAATGACTATAATATAAGTCTTAATCCTGAAAATATAATGTTAATCCATTTCAAATGCCATAACAAAGTACATAATAGATTTGGTTATGAACTGCCTAAGAAAGTATATATAGTATATGGATCTCCTTGTAGTCGGTAAATCAACATGGGTTAATAATATAGCAACAAAGGACGATTTAATAGTAGATATAGATAAGATTTGGGAATGTATTAGCTTTTGTGATAAGTACAACAAACCGAATAAGCTACAGCAAAATGTTTTTGAAATTAGAAATAATTTAATAGAACAGATTAAGATGAGACTAGGCAACTGGCAGAATGCTTTTGTAGTAGGAACTTACCCAATGAAGATGGAAAGACAAAGGCTATCAGACAAGCTAGGAGCTGAGCTCATACTAGTTGATTGTGATAAGGAAGTCTGCTTAAGTAGATCAAAAAATGAAAATTGGAACAAATATATAGAAGAATGGTTTGAAAATTATCAACCATAACCCCCCGTCATCAAGATATTCAATCGAGTGCTTGGGGACTGTAAGGGGTACCTCTTTTTCACACGAGGCAAAAATTTCATTTTTTTTGAAAAAATAGAAATATATATTAAAAGAAGGGAGTTTATAGTGACTAGAAGAGAAGAATTAGACAATATCTTCAAAGATATAGATGAAAATAAGAAAAAGTTAATCAATCCACTTTTAGACAATATAGCTTTTTTGGAAGAACGAATGGAAGAATTAAAAAAGCATCCTTTTATTCAAGTTCATCCTAAGGATCCAACAAAACAAAGAGCAACGACTGCAGCAAAACTGTATAAAGAACATTCGCAGAGCTATATGAATGCAATAAGGATGTTATACTCAATGATTAATGGACACGAAGTCGAAGAAGATGCAGTTACAAAATGGTTAGAAGAAAGAAAAAAACAGTATGAGTAAGTTTTACTTGGAGCAATACTATGAAGAAATTAAAAGTGGAAATATAATAGTAGGATTAGAATTAAAGACAGAAATACAAAAGCTTATTAAGGATTTAAAAGATCCTAGATATAAATATGATACAGAAGAGGCACATCTAAGAATTGATTTTATGGAAAATTTATGCTTACAAAGCAAAAGACCTTTTTATAATATGCCTATGGAATTATTACTATGGGAAAAAGCATTTATTGAAGTAATTTATTCTTTCAAAGTGTATGACAAGGAATTAAATCGATGGGCAAGAAGATTCCAAAATGTACTTTTGTTGATTGCAAGAAAAAATGGAAAGACAACATTGATGGCAGCAGATGCTCATGCGGATTTAAGAATTGGCGAAGGTGGAATGGATATAGTTTGTGCTTCTAACGATGATAAACAGGCAAGTTTGCTTTGGAATGAAATAGACAATATGAGAAAAAGAATAGATCCACATTCTAAAGTAACACATAAAAATATGTCAGAAATATGTAACACACAAAAGAATATAACTATATTCAAAATGTCAGGAAAAACGCAAAACAAAGATGGTAGAAATATAGATAAAATGTATATGGATGAAAGCCATGATGCACCAAACGATGAAATAGCTGAAGCAGGTCAAAAATCAATGTCAACCAAAGATGAGCCTTTATTTATAAACTTAACTACTGAAGGTTTTATAAATGATGGCTACTTAGATAATGAACTAAAATATGCACGAGAAGTTTTATTTGATGAGACTGATGACATACATTATCTACCATGGCTATTTACACAAGACAGCGAAGAAGAAATATGGCAGGATGAAAAAAGTTGGTACAAATCAAATCCTCGGTTTAGGAGTAGTCAAGAAATGGAAATCACTACGATCAGAAATTGAAAAATCAAAAACTTCTAAATCCAAAAGAATGCATACACTTTGCAAAGACTTCAATATAAAACAAAACAATGCTCAAGCATGGCTAAAACGTGAAGATTATTATTATGAATTAGAACCTTTTGAATTAGAATCATTTAGAGGTTCTTTTTGTTTAGGAGCAGTTGACTTGGCAGCAACAACAGATATGGTTAGTGCAAAAATATTATTAGGAAAACCAAAAGACAAAATAAAGTACATATATCAACATTACTGGATTTTAGAGAAGAAACTTACAGATAGTGATGACAAATCTGCAGGAGCTGAATATAAAGAATGGGCAAAAAAAGGATTACTTACTATTCACGAAGGAAATGAAGTAGATGTTTCGAAGGTAGCAGACTGGTTTTATGATTTATATAAAAGTTACAATATAAAACCATATAAAACAGGATATGATCAAAGATTTTCAAAAACCTTTACTGATCGTATGGATGAATATAATTTTGAAACAGAAATGATTTTACAAGGTAAAGTATTAAGTAATGCTATGAAATTTGTTGAAGCGGATTTACAAGACAAGTTAATAAATTACAATAACAATGAAATAGATAGATGGTGTCTAGGAAATTCTGCTATGGAGATGGACAATCTAGGAAATGTTATGTGCGTTAAAATAAAAGGTCAAGCTAGCAAAAGAATTGATGGTGCAATAACATTTATCATCCTATATGAATTATATAGGCGTTATCGCAGTGAGTTTCACAGATTGATAGATAAATAAGGAGTAGGTAAATATGGGACTAATTGATTTTATTAATAAATTTAAGAAAATGAAGATGGATATTAAATATGCAAAAATATTAAATGGGTATAGTCCCATTTTTTCACAGTTTGGTCAGGATATATATGCTAGTGATGTTGTGCAACAAGCTATATCGTGTTTGGTAACAGAATTAACAAAAGTAAATCCATTTCATATTAAGAAAAATGGTAGTGATCTAGTTCCAATTGAAGATAGTGAAATACAAAGGTTATTAGAACAGCCAAATGAGCGTATGACACAGACAGATTTTTTTGAAAAAGTATATTGGCAATTATTCTTAAATTATAATGCTTTTATTATACCTACATACTATAAGGATGCAAAAGGAAACAAAAAATATACTGGTCTTTATCCAATACAACCAACTAATGTTACTTTCTTACAAGATTCATCAGGTAGTTTGTTTATTAGATTTTCATTTATGAATGGATATGAAACAGAATTAAGATATTCAGATGTAATACATATTAGATATCGTTATTCAATTAACGAATTGATGGGTGGTAATGAATTCGGACAACCTGACAATAAGGCATTACTTAAAACATTAGAATTAAATAATACTTTATTGGAAGGAGTGGCAAAGGCATTAAAAAGTTCTTTTTCTATCAATGGTGTTATTAAATATAATACCTTAATGGATGATGGAAAAATGGAAAAAAATATCAAAGAAATTGAAACAAGACTTGCTAATAATGAGAGTGGTTTTCTGCCATTAGATATTAAAGGAGAATATATACCATTGCAAAATAAAATCCAATTAGTAGATGCTACAACACTAAAATTTATTGATGAGAAAATCTTAAGAAATTTTGGTGTTCCTCTTCCAATTCTAACAGGTGATTATACAAAAGCACAGTATGAAGCATTTTATCAGAAGAGTTTAGAACCAATAATAAAAAGGACTGGAGAGTCTTTTTCAATGGCATTATTTACAGATAGAGAAAAAGGATTTGGAAATAAAATTTTATTATATCCACATGAATTAATCTTTATGGATACAAGTCAAAAAATAGAATTGTTTGATGTGCTAGTTGATAGTGCAAGTTGTTATAAAAATGAACTTCGTACAGCATTTGGAATGAAACCACTTAAAGAACTAGCTGGGCAAATTGCTATGTCTAGTAATAAATCTAATGCAGAAAACAATAAAGTCAAACAAGATGAAAACCAAAATAATAATGGAGGTAAAGAAAATGAAGAATGAGTTAATTAGAAGAAATTACGATTTTGAAATTAGAGCAGAAAAAGATGAAAAAAGAGGAAACATAATTGTAGGTAGACCAATTGTCTATGATAGTAAAACTGATATTGCTGGAATGTTTGCAGAAGTAATTGAAAAAGGAGCTTTGAAAAAGACCAATTTAGAGGATGTTAGATTTTTAGTAAATCATGATCAATCTAAAGTGCCATTAGCAAGGTCAAGAAGAAATTCAAAGAATTCTACAATGCAATTATCTGTAGATGATGAAGGAATGGAAATTCAAGTAGAATTAGATACAGAAAATAATACAGAAGCTAGAAATTTATATAGTGCTATTGAACGTGGAGACATAACAGGTATGTCTTTTATGTTTGGAATAGATGATGAAGAATGGGAAAATCTTGATAGCGATTATCCTACAAGACACATTAAATCGATTTCGACAGTTGTTGAAGTAAGTGCAGTTACATTTCCTGCTTATGAGGATACTTCAATATCTGCTAGAGATAAAAGTGCGGTGGAGACTGCACGCATAGCGGTGGAGACTGCTAGGAGTGGAGAGGTGGACACTTCTTCAAATAAACTAGAGCTAGAAAAGCTTAAAATAAAATATTTATTAGGAGGATTTTAGATATGAAAAAATTTTTACAAAAATTAATTGAAAGAAAAAAACAAGAATTAAAAGCAAAGGAAGAAAAAATGAAAAACTCACAAGACATTGATGAGGTTAGAAGTTTAGGAGAATCATTAATAGCATTACGTGATGAAATTACTGATGCAGAGAAACAACTTGCTGAATTAGAAAAAGAAGAAAATGACAATCAAAATGATGATAATAATGATGACAACAATGATGATACAGATGAAGGAAGAAGTGCAAATGCAAATGAAGGAAGAAGTGCAAATGGCTTCAATCCAAATGCAGTATTAAATGTTGTTGGAACTGCACAAATGAACCAAAGAGGACAAGCTTCAAATGATGAAGATGTACTTTCTTCAATGGAATATAGAACAGCATTTAAGCATTATGCTCAAACAGGAGAAAGAAGTGCAAGATTAAATGAGATCTTAACTCAATATAGAAGTGAAAATAGAGCAGCAGGAGAAGTAACAAGTGATGCATTAGGAGTATTAATTCCACATACTGTTTTACAAGAGTTAATTCAAAAAATTGAAAAATCATATGGACAATTTTCTTCAAGAGTTCGTATGTTAAATGTTCAAGGTGGTATTGAAATTCCTATAAGTGAATTTGAAGCAACATTTACATGGGGCGGAACTGATGGAAATGATAAAGAACATGGAGTTAGTGAAGAACAAGATGCTGGTGGAGCAACAGGAAGTGTTATATTCTCATACCATATTGGAGAAGTAAGAATAGCACAATCATTATTACAAAGCATTTTGTCTGTTGAAGTATTTGAAAAAGAATTAGTTAAGGCTTTATTAAAAGCTTATTTAAAAGCAAGAGATGAAGCAGTATTAAGAGGAACAGGAAATGGACAACCAACAGGAATTTTAACAGATGTTGCAGCAGGATTAAAAAGAGTTCCAGAAGCTAATATTATAGAATTTACAGAAGAAGAAATTGCAGATTGGACACAATGGGAGAAGAAATTATTTGCTAATATTCCTATTGGTATGGAAGGTGCAAATCCAGAATTTGCTATGGCAAAACAAACATATGTAGGAAATTTATGTACAATGAAAGATGCTAATAATCAACCAATCAATAAAGCAGGATTTGATGTTAGCGATAAGCAATATAAATTCAATGAATATCCTGTACTTAGAACAGAACAAGATTTATTCAAATCATTTGACTTATGTGCAAATGGAGAATTCTTTGGAATATTCTGGGTACCTGAAGAAGCATATGGTATTAACTCAAATATGACCTTCGGATACAAGAGATATTTTGATGAAGATAAAAACAAATGGATCACAAAAGGTTTAGTAATTCTAGACGGTAAGCCATTAAATACTAACTATATCTATTTGTTAAAGAAATCTGTTAAAGCCTAAGAAGAGGGGATGAAAATCCCCTTAATTAATTATTTTTTAAGGGAGGTTATATAAAATGGCAAAGAAACAAGAGCAAGTAGATAAAATAGTAGAAAATGAACCAGTTGTAATTAATGAAAAAGATATTATATCAGAAGAACTAAAAGAGAATGATGTAATAGATGTTGATGCACCTGAAGTTATAATAGAAGAAAAAGCCAAGGCAGAGGAAGAAGCGAAAGCAAAAGCTGAAGCTGAAAAGAAAAAAACTGATGCAGTAAAATTAAAAGTTTTGATTGGATTTACTGACAAATATACTAAACAAGACTATGCAGTTAATGATGAAATCTATGTTGATAAAGATAGAGCTAAAGAGTTACTAGCTAATGAAAAAAGATTAGTTGAAAAGCTAGATTAAAGGAGTAAGTAATATGTTAGGAGAAGTAAAAAAACGCCTTGGAATTACTGGCGAGTATCAAGATGACACGATACAAGGTTATATTGATGATGTAAAGCAGTTTCTTTTAGATGGTGGAGTAAAGAAAGAGGTTGTTGATGCTTCTTCGACAGTTGGTGTAATTGCAAGAGGTGTATCAGATTTATGGAATTATGGAAGTGGAGGGACATCGTTCTCTCCATATTTTTTACAAAGAGCAATTCAATTAAGTGGCAAAGATAGTTCTGATATTGAAAAAGAAAGCACCAAAGAGAATAGTGAAGGTGATAAAAATGAGTGATTATAGACTAGAAATAAAAAATCCTATTCCACTTGTATTGTTGATCCCAAAATCAATATCTAAAATAAATGGTGTTAATAAAAAAGAATATCCAACAGTTGAAGAAGCTTTGTCTGTAAAAGATAAAAATAAAAAATCAGTGAATTTGTTTTTTGGAAGTTTCAAAACTTATGGTGGAACAGAAAAAACAGTAAATGGTATATATTCCATAGAAGATACTGCAAATGTAGAAACATGGTACAGACCAGACATTAATAGTAATTGTAGAATAGCAAGAGCTAATGATGGAGCTATATTTGATATTATTAACGAACCTGAAGATATAAACCAAAGACATCAATTTTTGAAATTCAAAATAAAACATGTCAAAGGTGGTGCTTGATATGAGTAATAAATCACGCATAGAATTTGATGGCTTTGAAGAGGCAATAGCAAGACTTAATAAATTAAATGGTAATGTAAAAAACATATCAGAAAAAGCCTTAAAGAAAACTCATGAAATTATTACACAAAAAGCACAAGATGCAATAACACCACATAATGAAACACATCAAACAGAGAAAACTCTACGAAAAGAAGCAGAAATTGAATGGAATGGAACTCTTGCAAGTGTAAAGACAGGATTTAGTATTAGCGAAGGTGGATTAGCTTCAATATTTTTAATGTATGGAACACAAAGCCATGCAGTAAGTAATCAATATGGAAAGAATCTAGGTGTAGCTGAAGAAACAAAAAGAGATGCAAAAATGTACAATGCCTTTTTTGGTAGTAGTACACGCAAAGAAGTAGCAGAAGCACAAAAAGAAATATTTAATAATGAAATAAGGAGGTTGAATGGATAAATGGAAGATGAGCTAGTTAGTATATTGGAAGGTTTGAATTATCCAGTTTTCAAACAAGGTACGATGAATCAAGAAGAAGGCTATCCTGATTCATATTTCACATTTAAGAATATGAATACAATTGGTGATAGTTTTTATGATAATGAAGAACACAAAACAGTATGGCTTTTCATTGTTGCATTTTATTCAAACAACCCTGAATTAGTAAATACAGAATTGTTAAAAGCAAAAAGTAAATTAAAAGAAAAAGGGTTCATAGTTAGTGGCAAAGGCTATGATGTTGAAAGTGATGAACCTACACAAACAGGAAGAGGAATAGCTGTAAAAAAAATAGAAATTTTATAAGGAGGGTAAAAACATGAACAATAAACTTGATGAAATTGTTGAATATAGAGGTGTGACAGATTTAGTTATAGCTGAAGTATTGGCAGATAATAATGTAGAAGGAGAAGGATATAAAACAGGAGAAGTAATTGAATTAGCTGGTGTTGGCGAAATTTCAAAAACTACAAGTAATTCAAGTGAATCAAAATATTATAATAATATGGCTGCGATTGTAATTAATTCTACAGGAGCAGATGAAATTAAATGTTCTACATCTGTAATTCCTCAAGATAAATTAGCTTTAATTACAGGACAAGATTATGATGAAGAAACAGGAACATTAATAGAAGGAGAAAGAAAAGTAAAATACTTTGCTTTAGGTTACAAAACTAAAAAAACAAATGGTGACGAAATATATGTATGGAGACATAAAGGAACATTTAGCATTCCAGATAGTACACACGCAACAGAAAATGATGGAACAGATTCAAATGGTCAAGAAGTAACTTATACTGGAATTTCTACAACACATAAATTTAATAAAACAGGAAAACCAGCAAAAGCTATCAATGTTGATGTTGCAAAAGGTCTTGCAGATGTAAGTACATTCTTTGATAAAGTAACAACAATAGATACTTTAGAAAAAATAGCAATTGAAGCTTAGGAGGATAAAAGATGGATCTAAAATTAAACATTTATGAAAAAAGAAAAGTGATTAAGACTTATACTGCAGAAACATACGATTTGATGTTTGGAACAGTAGAAGATCTATTAGATGTTATGGATATTGATAATATTCAAGCAGATAATAGAACAGAATTATTAAAGGCAGTTGCAAAAGTATTAGCACATTCAATGGATATTGTTAAACCATTACTTAAAGATATCTTTGAAGGTTTAACAGACGAAGAATTAAGAAATACCAAAATAAGTGAAATAGTAGATGCTTTATCTAATATAGTAACATATTCAATCAATCAAATAACTAAAGGAAATAACGGAAAAAACTAGAAGAGGGGGACATATCTGATGTTCCCCTTTATCAGATATTCTTTGAATTGGAAATGCAAATTTGCGAACGATTTCCAGCAGTTACACCATTTTCAATAAGAAAAGAAAAAATAAAGGAAGTATTTTTATTAGTTAGAAGATTAAATATTTATGATGATAAAGGTAAAACCAAAAAGAAAAAAATAAACAGGAGACCAGCTGGAGACAGCTGGTTTTAATTTGCGTTAAAAAAGAGGTGAGTAAAAGTGGCTAATAAAGGCGAAGATATAACAACCAAATATAAGCTGGATATATCTGAATTTAAGAAAAATATAACTGAAGCAAATAATCTAATGAAACTCTCTAAATCAGAATTTAGCAAAGCTAGTAGTGGATTGGATGATTGGTCAAAATCAACAGATGGTTTAAATGCTAAATTGAAGCAATTAAAAACATCAATAGAAGCTCAAACATCAAAACTACAAGCATACCAATCCCAATTACAAACTGCACAAAAATATGAGAAATTATCTGCTACTGAAGTTGAAAACTTAAAGCAAAAACTAGAAGAAGCAAAAAAGACCTATGGAGAAAATTCTGATGAAGTTAGAAATTTAGAAAGCCAATTAAACAAAGCAGAATCTGCTCACTCATCTATGAAAAAGCAAGTTGCAGATTTAACTGTTACTGTAAATAATCAAGAAGCAACTGTAGCAAAAGCTGAAAAAGAATATAGCAATTATAGTGCAAAATTAAAAGAGGTACAATCTGCAGAAGAAAAAGCAAAAAGTGCAACCAGTCAATTATCAAGTACAATCGAATCACAACAAAGTGCAGTCAATAAAGCAAAAGAAGCATATAAAGAAGCGGTATTACAATATGGCAAGAATTCTACTGAGGCGAAGAATTTAGCAAAAGAAGTAAAAACTTTATCTAGTGATCTAGATGAAAATAAAACAAAGATGGAGAGTGCTGATAAAGCAGCAGACAAATTAGATAAAAGTATAAAAGATGCAGGTGACTCTGCAAATGAAGCTTCTCAAGGTGGTTTTACTGTCATGAAAGGAGTTCTAGCAAATTTAGCAGCAGATGCTATTGAAGCTGGAATTGGTGCTTTAAAAAGATTAGGTGGAGCTATACTTGATGTGGGAAAACAAGCAATAGCAGGATATGGCGATTATGAACAATTAGTAGGTGGTGTTGAAACATTATTTAAAGATAGTTCTGGAATCGTTGAAGGTTATGCAAACAATGCTTATAAAACCGCAGGACTTTCTGCAAATCAATATATGGAAACAGTAACTTCATTTTCTGCTTCATTATTACAAAGCTTAAATGGAGACACAGAAAAATCTGCTCAAGTTGCTGATAAAGCTATAACCGATATGTCCGATAATGCAAACAAAATGGGAACATCTATGGATATGATCCAAAATGCATACCAAGGATTTGCTAAACAAAACTATACAATGCTAGATAACTTGAAATTGGGTTATGGTGGTACAAAAACAGAAATGGAAAGGCTAATCAGCGATGCAAATAAATTAGCACAAGCTCAAGGTCAAGCTGGAGATCTAACAATAGAAAGTTATGCCGATATTGTCGAAGCTATACATTTAGTACAAGATAATATGGGAATAACAGGAACTACTGCTAAAGAAGCAAGTACAACTATTCAAGGAAGTGTTAATTCCATGAAATCTGCGTGGAATAATTTGTTAGTAGGTATAGCAGATGACAATGCAGATTTTACAGGTTTAATGGATAATATGATTGATAGTGTTATAACAGTAGCTGAGAACTTAATTCCAAGAGTACAAGAAGTTCTAAAAAAACTTCCTGATCTAATTAATGGACTTATACCAAGACTAATATCAATAATAGAAGGAATACTTCCAGACTTATTATCTGCTGTTACAAAACTAATACAAAGCTTAGTTAGTGCATTACCAAATCTACTGCAATCCATAATAAATGCAATAATTAATTTGTTACCAGAATTGGTAACTGCAGGTATTCAAATAATAAAAAGTCTATTAGAGGGAATGGGAACCATGATACCACAAATAGTAACAGCGTTTGTAGATATGATTCCAAAATTAGTACAAGCATTGATAAATGGTATACCAGATTTAATAAATGGAGCAATACAATTCTTTATGGCAATAATACAAGCAATTCCAACAGTTATTAAATCAATTCTAAATGCACTACCACAAATAATAGATAGTATTGTAAATGGTCTGATTACAGGCATACCTCTTTTAATAGATGGAGCAATACAATTGTTAATGGGAATAGTCGATGCAATTCCACAAATTATTGATGCTCTTTTAGATGCATTACCAAGTATTATAAAAGCCATAGTCAATGGCTTAATAAACGGAATAAGTGCAATTATTCAAGGAGCAATACAATTGTTAATGGGAATAATAGATGCAATTCCACAAATTATACAAGCCTTAATACCAGAAATACCAAAAATTGTTATGACAATAGTGCAAGTGTTAATTGAAAACTTACCTACACTTATTCAAGGGGCAATTCAATTATTTATGGGACTTGTTATGGCGATTCCACAAATATGTATGGAATTAATAAAAGCAATTCCACAAATAATTGTAGCAATTTTTCAAGCTTTAGCTCAATTACCTGAACAGTTGGGACAATTTTTCCAACGGAGCATGGGAAGGAATACAAAATGTTTTTGCAAATGTAGGAAACTGGTTTAAGGATATGTTCCAACAAGCATGGGACAATATTGTTGCTATTTTCCAAGGTATAGGAGAATTCTTTGGTGGTCTTTGGGATAATGTAACAGGAATACTTAGTGGTATAGGAGACTGGTTTAGAAATATGTTCCAAAGTGCATGGGATAATATCACAGGCATATTTAATGGAATAGGTAATTTCTTTAGTGGAGTTTGGAATAGTGTTACAAGTATTTTTAGTAATATAGGTGGCTGGTTCAGAGATAGATTTCAAGAAGCATGGAATAATATTACAAGTATATTTAGTGGAATAGGCAATTTCTTTGGTGGATTATGGAATACGATTAAAGATAAATTTTCAAGTTTAGGAACAACAATAGGAGATGCTATTGGTGGAGCAGTTAAAGCAGGAATAAATGGAATAATATCTATGATTGAAAATGTAATTAACAAAGGAATCGATATGATCAATGGAGCAATAAACTTAATTAATAAAATACCACGGAGTAAGTATAGGTAATTTTGATAGGGTTAATCTTCCAAGATTATATCGAGGTGGTGTATTAGAAAAAGGTCAGGTTGGTATATTAGAGGGTTCTGGTGCTGAAGCAGTAGTTCCTCTTGAAAAGAATAAAGGATGGATTAAAGCAGTTGCAAACGACATGAAGGAACAAATGAAAGATAATAATCTATCAACTACAAATAATATATCAAATACTACTTCAAATACTAATAACTTCACTCAAATTATTAATGCACCAAAACAACCATCAAGACTACAATTATATAGACAAACAAAGAACTTATTAAATTTAGTAAATGCTTAAGTTAGGAGGGGAAAATAGAAATGTTTACATTAAAAGTTGAAAATACTAGAGGAGCGGTTATTGAACTTACAAATAATGAAGAAAATTATCAAGTAACAGATATTTCTGGATTAAACCCTCCAAACGCAAATATAAATACTTCAAATTATGCAAATGGTGATGGATCTTCTTTTAATAGTTCTAGAATTCCAAACAGAGAAGTTGTTATTACTGTGTATATTAATGGTGATATTCAAAAAAACAGATTAACATTGTATAAGTTTTTTAGAAATAAAGAGTGGTGCAAAATTTACTATAAAGATGATTACAGAGATGTCTTTGTTGAAGGATATGTGCAAACATTAGAAGTTACACCTTTCGTACAAAAACAAGTTGCTCAAATTTCTATTTTGTGTCCAGATCCATACTTGAAAGATGTTGAAATGATAGTACAAAGTATTTCAAAAATTATTAAACGATTTACATTTCCATTTTCTATAAATATAGATGAGCCAATTCCTATCTCTTCTTTTGACCCAGAAAAAGTAACAAATGTTATAAATGATAGTGAGAGTAAGACAGGATTAATTATCAATGTAAAATTTATGGGAACAGTTAATAAATTAGAAATTCGTAATGTTGACAATGGAGAGAACTTTATTGTAGATTATGAATTTCACAAAAATGATAAGTTGGTTATTAATTGTAACAGGGGAAGCAAATCAATAATATTAACAAGAGATGCAGTCAAATATAATTTAATTCCTTATGTAAGAAGTGGTTCTATATTTTTTCAATTAGGAATTGGAGACAACAACTTCAGCTTTTTAGCAGATGATGGGGTTGATGATATATTTGTAGATATTCAGCCTAATTATCGTAAAATATATTTAGGAGTTTAAAATTATATGGAAGAATTTTATTTATTAGATAATGAATTAAATAAAAAATATATAATTGATACATATTCAAGTGCAATATGGGCAAAGAGATATAATGATATTGGCGATTGCGAGTTAGTTATATCTGCATCTACTGAAAATTTTAGAAAAATAAAAGAATGTAAATATATTGCACGAAACGATGATGATATGGTTTGCAAAATTAAAAAAGTAGAATTGCAGACTGATGAAGAAAATGGAGATCAACTAATTCTTACAGGAAATGATATAACAGACATATTAAATCAAAGAATAGTAATAAAGCAGACTAATTTTAATGGATTAGTTGAAGATTATATAAGGGCTTTGATTAACGATTCGATTATTAAACCAACAAATACAGATAGAAAAATAAGGAATTTTGCTCTTGCAAACAACAAAGGCTTTTCTGAGACTATACGTGAACAAGTAACATATGATAATGTCGGAGAGAAGATACAAAAATTATGCAAACAATATGGATGGGGATATAGAGTTACCGTTAATAATGGTAACTTTATTTTTGCGTTGTATAAAGGTAATGACATAAGTAGATATATTACTTTTTCACATAATTATGATAATATTTCTACAACAGATTATGTGAAAGATGATAGCAATATAAAAAATGTTGCGTTAGTTGCTGGAGAAGGAGAAGGCGTAGCAAGAAAAACAATAACAATAGGAAATGGTACAGGAATTGATAGACATGAATTATATGTTGATGCTCGTGATATTTCTAGTGAAATTGATTATGATGAATTATTAATAAATTATCCAAATGGAAAAGAAAAGGTTATAAATAATGTAATTTATTATCAAGTAAATGGAAGTAACGTTGCAATACTCACAAAAAATGATACTGGAGAAATTACAAATGTTCAATTATGTAACAATATTTATATGGAAAATCTAAAAAATACAGGGTATGAAAAAATGTCAGAATATACATCTATTACTTCTTTTGCTGGAGAAATAATAGCTGGTATGAGCTACAAATATAAAGAAGATTATAATTTAGGTGATATTGTAAATATCGTTAACGAATATGGAATCTCTATTAATGTGAGAATATCTGAAGTAATAGAAAATCAAGATGATAATGGTTACACTATGGAACCAACTTTTGAAAATATAGAATAATAAAAATAGATAGGAGGCAGAAAATGGAGAATGATGTTAAATATAAAGTAGATGCTGGATTTTTTGATGCAATTGATGAAGATAGAACATATTCAGCAGATGATATGAATAGACCATATAGAAAATTGATAAGCAATGGCGTTTTTGCAACACCAAAAGGGACACCATCAGACTTTCTACAAGTTTTTGCAGCAGGTAATGAAATGAATGTAATTGTATCTGCAGGTTATGCTCTGATTGGAGATAAATGGTTTGAAAATCCAAGCGACTTAATGATAACTATATCACAGAATTCGGAGGTACTACCAAGAATTGATAGTATTGTAGCCCAAGTTGATAAAACACAAACAGGAAGAGTTGGAAATATAGTTTATAGACAGGGACAAGCTTCAAGTAATCCTGTGCATCCAGATATCAATACAGAAGAGGAAATAGCAGAGTTTAGACTAGCAGATATTAGAATAAGTCCTTCTTGTGTAGAGATTACTCAAGACTTAATTACAGATTGTAGGGGAAGTGAGGAATGCCCTTGGGTTACAAGCTTACTTTATCAAGTTGATACTTCTACTTTATATGCTCAATGGCAAACAGCATATAAAAAATATTATGAAGATCAAGAAGCGGAACATGATGCTTACTTTGAAGAATTTAAGAAAATAATGTCAAACTTTTTCAAAGAAGAGGATAAAACATTTGATGCATGGTTCCAAGAAATGAAGGATCAGTTATCAGAAGATGCAGCAGGAAAGTTACAAGTTGAAATAGATAATTTAAGTGAAATTGTTATGGATGCTATATCTCCAATAACAACAGAAGTAGGAGAAATACTAGCAACAGAGAATGGAGAATATATTGTAGCTGGCTTATAATACAGTTATATTGCAAAATAGTTATTTTAATTTAAAAAATATGTTATTTTATAGGAGGTAAAAATTTATGATTAAGAAAATAACAGAATTAGTAAAAGGACTACCAGTTAATGAAGATGTAATTCCATTTGTTGATAGTGAAAATGGAATTACAAAAAAAGTAGTAATAGATGATTTACTAAAAGCTATTGTTCCTAAAAATGCAGGTGCACACAACGGAATATATAGAGGAAAAGATATAACAGATTTATTCTATAATGGTACACTATCACAACAAATAGCAGCAGGAACTTTTGACGATATATTTATAGGAGATTATATAATAGGAAAGGTAAGCAAAAGAAAATATTTAGTTGCAGATATTAATTATCGATTAAATATGGGAGATACTGAATGCAAAACACCTCATATTTTGATGATTCCAGAAAGAATTATGGGAATTGCTAAAATGAATGATACAAATATTACAACATTAGCTTATATTGGAAGTAAAATGTATAATGAATATTTAATGCCATTTAAAGAGGTCATATATAATGATTTTGAAGATACTCATATTTTATCTCATAAAAATCTTTTTGCAAATGCAACAACTAATGGGTATGAAAGTGCAGGAGGATGGTTTAATTCAGATATAGAATTAATGAATGAAATTATGGTATATGGTAGCAATATATTTCATAATATACAAAATGGTGCTAATCTTGCATATAATTATACAATGGACAAGCAACAGTTATCATTATTCAGATTAAACCCTGCTTTAACAGTAGCGAGAAATGATGCTGGAGAAAGATATTGGTACTGGCTAAGAGATGTCGTTTCTGCATCTTTTTTCGCTTTTGTCACCAGCTACGGTAGTGCCAGCGGCACCGGTGCGTCCAACTCTAACGGTGTGCGTCCAGCTTTTCTAATCAAATAATCGAACATCAAGCTAGGGCTTGTCCCTAGCGGAATATAAGGGAAAGGAGTAATTTGATTAGCAATGTCAGAAATAAAGAAGAGCGAAAGAAGTGAAAGTAGATTACAGACAGTTCATAATGCATATAAAATAAGAACAGCAGTAACAAAACTTGCAGAGAATAACTTTTATTTTGATTTAAATAAGATTAATGATGTAGTAGAGCAAAATACAAAAAACATAACCGATGAGAAACTAAAGGAAAAAGCTAAAAAGAGAATATATCAGTATTTCAATAATCAAATATTAAGAATAACAGATAAAGTTATAAATTCTGCTTGTGAAATAAACGAGCATTTACGAATTGCAAATACAATATTTCCAACATACATGTCTGAGTATGAAGAACGCAGACTAGAATTAGATAGAGCCATGAGCTGTTGCAATGTTCTTCAAGATGAACTTCAATATGCTGGAGAATGTTTATATGCTGATCTAAATAAATTCACATCTTTAGTCATAGAAATTCAAAAAGAATTTAATATGATAAAAAAGCTCAGACAAACTGACAATAGATTTCTTAAAGATATAAAACAATAAATATAATTGGGGTAATCTTTATATGTCGTTTCTGCATCTAATTTCGCTAATGTCAACAGCAACGGTAATGCCAACAACAACAGTGCGTCCAACTCTAACGGTGTGCGTCCAGATTTCACTACTATACAAATTTTTTATGGACTATGTTTCCATTGGTAATAGTATGGGAAAGGGAAAGGAAAGGTTGTCCCTTCAATCCGTAAAAGAACTGATTGATAAATGCTAATCATTATGCAGTTGATTACGATCATTACTGCTATACAAGTGATTTTATGAATAAATTTTATGATGCTAATTTAATTTATAAAGCTGGGAAAAAAGCAATTGCTGGTGCTCCATTTAAATACAAAGCACAACTTTTTGAAATGAATCAATTATTAGAAACTGCACAAATTCAAAAAGCAATGGTTGAAAAGACATACAGACCAACAAAGCGGAACAAAATTTGTAATAAAAGAGCGAGGCAAGAAAAGAAATATTACAACAAATATAATGGTTGACAAGACAGTTAATCATTTACTTTGTGATGAAGTGTTAAGCCCAGCTATTTCTCCTTTTCTAATACATGATAATGGAGCTAGTCGAAAAAATAAAGGTGTAGCATTTAGCAGAAAAAGACTAGAAGCACACTTGCATAAATATTATAGAGAACATAAAAGTAATGATGGATATATTCTTTTAATGGATTTTAGTGGATATTATGCAAGCATTCCATATAAAAAATGCTTACTAGTTATGAACAATTTGTTAAGAAATGTGAATAATGAAGAAAGAGCAATGACAATGTGGATCCTACAGAATATATTTCAAGTTTTTAGCATTGAATCTAATAAAGATAGAGGAATCAATATAGGATCACAGCCAAGTCAAAACATAGGAATTGCATATCCAAGTAGAATTGATAATTATATAAAAATTGTTAAGGGATGTAAGTATTATGGAAGATATACAGATGATAGTTATATCATTCATGAAAGTAAAGAATTCTTAAATGAAGTATTAGAGGGAATGTTAGAAATTGCAGATAAATTGGAATTGATAATAAATCCTAAAAAGACACATATAGCAAAGCTATCACAAACATTTAAATTTCTACAATTAAAATATTCGCTAACAGAAACAGGTAGGATTATTAGAAGAATAAATCCAAAAGCAATAACTAGACAACGAAGAAAATTAAAAGCATATAGAAGGCTATTAGATAATAATAGGTTAACTTATAAAGAAATAGAGAATATTTTCAAAGGTTGGATGGCATCAAATTATAAGAATATGTCACGACAACAAATAGCAAATATGTCTCAATTATATTATGATTTATTTAAGGAGGTACCAACATGGAAAAATCATGGAAAATTACGCTATCTGATGGAACAAAACTTGAAAACCTTGGACTAAATGGTAATAATTTTATATCAGGAGCCAAAATAACTGAAGATGATTTTAAAGGAAAATTATCAAAAGTAACAGTTGAAGGAAAAGACTTCAAGCAAGAATATAATAATATGGAATTAGTTCAAATTGCTCATTATGAAGATGGATATTACTTCGTATTAAGAGAAATACCACAAGAAGAATTAGACAAATTGAAAATGCAATCTGACATAGAATATCTAGCAATGATGTCTGATATTGACATGGAGGAGGGAATGTAATTATGAGTAAAAATTATGAAAAAGTAAAAAAATATTATGATACTGGAGTTTGGAATAAAACGAGAGTATACAATGCTGTTGGAAAATGGATAACAGAAGAGGAATATAAAGAAATAACTGGAGAAGAATATAAAGCGATTTCCTAAAATCAGGTAATTAAAATATAAATAAAAGAACAAAACGCCTAGAAATGTTTTAGAGCGTTGTTTTTTTGCGTTTTTATAGAAAATTACAAGAGAGGAGGGAAATAAATTGATAACTATAATATGTGAAGTTATTGGTGCATCAGCAATGATTATTGTTGCTCTGATTTCCAGAAATACTAATAAAAAAGTAAACAAATTTGCAGAGATAAAAGAAGATTTTAAATCAGAAATAACAAAAGTATCACATAAGATTGACAATAATGAAAAGGATTATTTGCGATTTCAAATTTTAAGCTTTGCTGGTGATTTAAGAAATCGGCATAAAAAAGACACGACAGGAATTTGAAACAATATTTGCATTTTATGATAAATACGAAGAAATAATTCAAGAATTAAATATGCACAATGGATATTTAGATAGTGAATTTGAATACATAAAAGAAGAATATAGAAAATTGTAATAAATAGGAGGAAAAAGATATGGTAATAACAATTGAAATGATAATGGCAGTAGTAACTGGAATTGTTACGTATATATTTGGATGGCTTTCAAAAAAATTTAACTGGATTGAAAGCAAATATATACCTGCACAAAATATAGTTATAGGAATGTTAGCAGGAATTATTTGTTATATGCTAAAAATATCAGAAGCGGATCTACTAACATCAATAATATATTGTATTATTGGATCAATGGCTTCTGGTGGAACTTATGATCTTACAAAAACAAATAAAGAATAAAACCGTAAGAAAATTACGGAATTTATAAAATGCTGGAAGAAAATAAAAATATCTTCCAGTATTAATTTTTTATAAGGAGGTTTACCAAATGGAAGAAAACGAAAAAGATGTTATTTTAACTCCAGAAATGGAAGAAGAATTATCAAATGGAAAGGAAAAAGGTGAATAATATGGGAACAATGTCAAAATTAGCACAAGGTGCTTATATCGCTCATTCTAATAATTATCAAAAAGGAAGAAATGGACACAGAATTTGTAAATTAACTCCACATATTATGGCAGGAATTTTAACAGGGAAACAATGTGCAGTTAATATTTTTCAAAAACCAAATAGATATGCTTCAGCTAACTATTGCATAGGAAATGATGGAGATATAGTATGTAATGTATATGAGGAAGATAGAGCTTATACATCAAGTTCAAGATCTAATGATAATCAAGCTATTACTGTTGAAGTATCAAATTGTGAAATTGGTGGTCAATGGAAAATATCTGCTGTAGCATGGAATTCATTAGTGAATTTAGCAGTAGATGTTTGTAGAAGGCATAATTTTAGATTAGTATATGATGGAACACCAAATGGATCATTAACAAGACACAATATGTTTGCAAACACAAGTTGTCCTCGGTGCCTATTTACAAAGTAGGTTCCAAGAACTAGCTGATACAGTAAATGCAATATTAGATGGAAATCAAACACAATCTAAACCTGCAGAAACATCTTCTAAAAAGTCAAATGAGCAAATAGCTGATGAAGTAATTGCAGGAAAATGGGGAAATGGATCTGATAGATTCAATAGATTAGCACAAGCAGGTTATGATGGAAATGCTATTCAAAGTATTGTAAATCAAAAATTAAGTGGATCAACTTCAGCACCAAAACCAAGTAAAAAATCTAATGAAACTATTGCACAAGAAGTAATAAATGGAGCTTGGGGAAACGGAGAAGATCGTAAAAACAAATTAACTGCAGCAGGATACGATTATAATACAATTCAAAATATTGTAAATCAAAAATTAGGAGCTAAACCAACTGCATCTTCAAAGAAATCAAATGAGCAAATAGCTGATGAAGTAATTGCAGGAAAATGGGGAAATGGTGCAGACAGAAAAAACAGATTAACTGCAGCAGGATATGATTATAATTCCGTTCAAAGAATAGTTAATCAAAAATTGAAGTCGTAGTATGAAAATTCTTATTTTTCAAGGAATATAAGTAATCGAATAAAAAAATAAAACCGCTTAAATCGAAACGTCGAGGCTCGATTTTTAGCGGTTTTTTTATTCTATTGCATATTATTTAATTTTTGTTGTATATTATTAATAGAACTATAAAGTTCTGAAACGGAAGTATTTAATAAGTCTATATTCTTGATTTCTGTGAGGCAGTTTTCAATAATAATTTGCTTATTAATCTTCTGTTTCTTTTTGTTTTTGTATTCAATTAAAAAATTACTCATTTTTTATTCTTTCCTTTCTTTCTGACAATAACATCTGAAATGTCACAATCAAAAATATCACACATTTTTTCAAGTGTATCAAAACGAATACTAGTTGTTTTATTTTCCATCATTCGTGTAAGAGATTGATAGCCTCCTTCCATATTTTTTATAAACCAATATTTTGTTTTCTTTTGTTTCTTTAATAATTCCTTTACTTGTATTTGTATCATCTTAACACCTCCTCTTGATATAACTATTGTAAAAGAAAGTAACAAAAAATTTAACTATCCGCAATTTGACTTAAATTCAAAATAACTATATTGAAATATAGATATTTGTGTTATAATATCCTTAAATAAAAACAGAAGAGGTGCATACCATGGAAAATAAGGATATAGTAGAGATGTTAGACGCTATAATAAACTATATAAATAAGGAGGAATATCAAAAAGCATTAAACTATATTAAAGGAAAAAAAGCAGAAGTAAGTAGCAAAATAGATCCTTCAAGTGAATATATGGATGAGTTAATAAAAGATTTAAAATAGTGTCATATATTGTCGAATTATCCAATATAGTAATATCAACGAAATTTCAATAAAATACCTAACTTCCAATATAGTTATTTTTATTAACATAATATGGTAAAATATAAATAAGAGATATCTCTAAAATATCATTTGTAGGAGGAAATATTTATGAGATGCAAAGTAACTATATTTTATAAAGAGGACAAATTGTTATACAGAGTAATTGAAAAAATATTAAATAAGTATTCCTATGAAGTTTATAGAAGAGGGATATTAAAAGGCTTTATTTCTAATAGCAATGTTGACAATGTCAACGATTTGTCAACCATGCACAAGTTAGGATAAAATATTAAGAGTTAAATTAAAATAAAATACAATAAACAGTTTCTTGCAAGATGCTGATATTATTGACATACAAAGATATGATAAAATATAATAGAATTAAGTAAGTTAAATTAGTCTAATTTACGCATCATGTGGAGTCTGTTACAATGCTATATCTAAAGAATTAGATTCAATATAACATAAAATAATTAACATAATATTATTGACGGAATGGAAAAAAATTGTTATAATACCAATATAAAGAAAAGAGGTAAAATAATGAAATTAGAAATATTTTTAAACAGTAAATTACATCATCATCGTAGGAGCTTGTAACTATCGCACTTTAGAGAAATGCGTAGGTACAAGCTAAAAATGCTGTGCCTACGATAGTTTAAAAATATTTTTTATAGATATGTTAAAAGACTATATGTAGGAAAATTAAAAAGTTCTATATATAGTCTTTTTATATATCTATTTTTTTACTTCTTTTCTTTATTTCAATATAGGAGGAAAAAATATGAATGGTCAAATTAAAGAACTTACGGATTTAGAAGATTTTAAAAAAGTATATAAGGTATTTTCAGGTCCACCTTATAATGAAAAATACACTGAAGAAGAATTAGAAGAAATTTTTAGAGAGTATCAAGAAAAAGGATATATGTATGGCGTATATAATAAGGAAGAATGTGTGGGAATGATAGCTTTAGAAAGAGGTGTAAAAGAAAATCAACCAGTTAATTTTTTAGAGGAGAAGGTTATGTACTTAGCAGACATAGCAGTATTAAATAATTATAGAAGAAAAGGATTAGGAAATCAACTTATGCTATATGGAGTTATGCAATCCAAAGCGTTGGGATATGGAAAATTATATATGAGAACATTAGAAAGAGGCTCAATGTCTTATGGTATTGCTTTAAAAATAGGATTTAAACAAATTCCTAATTTATTTCAAAATGTTGAAAAAGAAAGAGTAAATGGACAGGTAGAAACTATGCAAAATATATTTTTAGAGCTTGACCTGAATTCTTTAAATAAAGATACTTTAAAACAAGGGATACAAATGGTAAGTGCTAATAGGGATAGCGAAAGAGAAATGGATTAAGGAAGATAGAAGATATGTTAAATGTTGAAAATGTTTTAGAAGATTTAATAAAATGCAATACCATCAAAGATGAAGAAAATGAAAAAATACTAGGCTATATAGAAAATATATTAAATTCAATTGGTTTTAAAACAGAAAAAAGAGATAAATTTTTAATTATGTCTAATAAAGAAGAAACATCCTTGGGTTTTTTAGGACATACAGATACTGTTGAATTTACTGATGGATGGAAGTATGAAAAGTTTGCTCTAACTAAAGTTGAAGATAAAATATATGGTTTAGGTGTTTGTGACATGAAATCAGGAATTGCAGCAATAATATCAGCTATATCTCAAACTGATTTTAGAAATTTTAATAAAGGAATGAAACTATATTTTACATATGATGAGGAAATTGGTTTTGCAGGAATTAAAGAGGTAATAAATTATGAAAAAAAATTTCCACAAATGATGATAATAGGTGAACCTACAAATAATGAAATAATAGTTGGAAGTAAAGGGCTAATGGAATATAAGATTTCTTTTAAAGGTATAAAAACACACTCTAGTAATCCACAAAAAGGTAAAAATGCAATTATGTCTGCAATATCATTTATAAATGAATTAAACATTTTTTATCAAAATAAAATAAAAAATAATTTAGATAATAACTTTGAAATACCTTATACAACTATGAATATTGGAAAAATAAATGGAGGAAGTGCAGTTAATTCAGTTCCAGATTCATGTGAATTTTTAGTTGATTTTAGAACTATAAATAAAGCAGAAGAACAAAAGATTATAAAGGAACTTGAAGAGTTAGAAGAAAAGTATCAAGCAAAAGTTGAAGAATTAAATAGATTATCACCATTTCTTAATGAAATTGAAACTTACAATAAAACATGTAATTTTATTACTGAGGCAAGTTTTTTGGAAAACGATAGAATAATTTTAGGAGCAGGACCCATAACTGCGCATGAAGTAAATGAATATATTACAAGTGAAAGTTTATATAAACTTGTTGAACAATATAAAGAGTTAATAAAAAGATACTGTAAGTAATATGAAATCATTACAATTCTTTATATAAATTCTAATGTGCTTTATAAAATAAAGTTAAGGTTAAAAGAAATATGCTATTGCACAACCTTAACTAAATTTTAAAAGCACATTCTTTTTTTATTAAAAGAGGATTTAAGGATAAATATATTTTGTAAATATTGGCAAAGCACTATGAAAAATTGTTAATTTATGATATAAAATAGGAAAGAAATCGAATATATTGCGACAAAATTAGAACTAAATAAAAGTGATATTTAGGAGAGAGAATTATGGAATTATGGGAAATATAAATAAAACTGATATGAAATCATACATAGGAAAGATGATTACAGCAAAAATAGATAGGCAAATAGGTTCAAAACATCCAAAACATGGATTTATATATCCTATTAATTACGGATATATACCAAATACAATAAGTGGAGATGGAGAAGAACTAGACTGTTATATATTAGGAGTTTTTGAGCCAATAGAAAGTTTTACAGGAAAATGTATAGCAATAATACATAGATTAAATGATAATGACGATAAATTAGTTTTAGTACCAAAAGACAAAAAATATACTAATGATGAGATTAGAGCTTTGACAGAGTTTCAAGAAAGATTTTTTGAGAGTATAATTATTAATTAGATTTTGAATTTTCATTAATATTAAAGAAAAACATAGGAGAGGTATTTATGTTAAAAGCATATAGTGTATTTGAAGATTTAGATACAAAAGCATGTGAAATACTAAAAGATGCAGGAATACAATTAAAGTTGTCCTCTGGTATAGAAAGACCTAATAAAGAAAAGTTACAGGAGTTATTAAAGGATTATGATATATTAATTATTGGTGTTAAAGAAAAATTAACTGAAGATATGTTATGTAAAATAACAACTAAAAAAATAATAGCAACTTTGTCTATTGGCTCAGATCATATAGATAAAAGTTTTTTTGAATCAGAGTTAATTACTGTAATAAATTGTAATACATCAAATGTAATATCAGTGGCAGAGCATATTTTTGCTTTAATATTAGGATTAAATAAGAAAATTATAGAGGCAAATAATATTGCAATAAATGGTGGAAATAAAACAAACTTGTCTAGTAGAAGTAATGATATAAGTAATAGTACCATAGGAATAATAGGTGCTGGAAAAATTTCAAGAGCAGTAATAAAAATAGCAAAAGTATTTAATATGAAAATTTTATGCAATACTTTAAATCCAAAGAAACATCAGGATTTATTAAAACAAGGAGTGGAATTCTTAAGCCTAGAAGAACTGCTTAGAAGTTCAGATATAATAACTGTTAATATTCCATTAAATCAAGAAAATAGAAATTTAATATCAAAAGATAAAATTAGACTAATGAAAAAATCAGCAACCTTTATAAATACCTCAAGAGCAGAAATTGTAGATATGGAAGAACTAATAAAATATGCAGATGAAAATGAAAGGTTTAAAGTTGGACTAGATATCGATGCAGAAAATTATAAAGAATTGTTTAATATTAAAAGAAATAATATAATAGTAACTCCACATATAGCAGGAGTGACAAAAGAAGCTATAGAGAGAATGGATGTGGAACTTACAAATAATATAAAAGAATATTTAAATAGTAAGGAGTAACTATAAATGAATTATAATTTTGAAGGGAAAGTCGCATTAGTAACAGGTGGAACTTCAGGAATAGGAAAAGAAATAGCTAAGCAATTACTTACAGAGGGTGCAAAAGTTATAATTAATTATGCTCATAATGAAGAAAACTATGAGAAGACGAAAAAAGAATTTGAAGAATACAAAGAAAAAGTGTGGTTTATTAAAGCAGATATTTCAAAGGAAGAAGAAATAATAAAAATGTTTAGTAAAATAGAAAGGTTGGACTTTTTAATTAATAATGCAGGAACTAATATCGATGGAGATATAGAAACCTTAGACCTTAAAGATTTTAGAAAAGTACTAGAGGTTAATTTAGTGGGAAAAGTAATATGCACTAAATATGCAATTCCACTATTAAAAAATAGCAGAAATGCAAGTATTGTAAATATCGCCTCAAGACTAGGTGTAAAACCATGTGCTGAGGCTAGTGCTTATTGTGCCTCAGAAGCTGGAATTATTAATTTTACTATGGCAGTAGCCTTAGAACTATCAAAATATAATATTAGAGTAAATGCAGTAAGTCCTAGTTTAACAATAACACCACTTGCACTAGAGGGATGGACAGAAGAGGAAATAGAGGAACAAAAGCAAAGTAATCCACTTAAAAGATTAGGAGAAACAATAGATATAGCAAATGCAGTGCTGTTTTTGCTTTCAGATAAAGCTAGCTATATAAATGGAGAAAACCTTAATGTAAATGGTGGGGGATTATTAAATTAAAGGAGGAAATTAAAATGAAAGAAAATTATTTTATAATACATGGATCTTTTAGTAGCCCATACTCAAATTGGATAGGATGGCTACATAATTTTATAGAAGATGAGGGAAAGCAAGTATATGTACCAGATTTTCCTATTGGAGTAGGATATCAAAATTATGATAACTGGAGCAAATTATTTAAAATGTATTTAGATTTTGGTTTAATAAATGAAAATACAACAATAATAGGTCATAGTATTGCACCAGTGTTTATATCAAAATTTTTAACTGAAAATAAGATAAAGGTTAAAAAATTAATTTTTGTATGTGGCTTTAATAACTATTTTGGAATAGATGCAGAATATGACGCTGTAAATGGAAGTATGTATTTTGATGGGTTAGAGGAAGTAAAAAAATATACAAATGAAATAATTTGCTTTTATTCAAACAATGATCCATATGTAAAATTTGAGGCAGAAAAAGATTTTGCTGACAAATTAGGTGCAAAACAAGTTTTACTAAACAATGCTGGACATATTAATAGTGAAAGTGGATATGATACTTTTGAAGAAATAGTAAGCTATTTATAATTTGAACTATTAGCTAATCTTTAATCTAAATTTATATATGAAGTGCAATGTAAAATGTTTTATATGAAAGGTTAAAATTTATGAGTAATATAGTAGAAAAAGTAAAAGAAGAACTAATAAAAAGATGTGAAGAGTATAATAAAAAATATAATTATGATTTTTGGAATGAACATATAAAGTTTGTTGTAAGTAATGGGATAGAACTAGCAAATAAATATGGTGCAGATGTAGAAATTGTTGAACTTGGAGCCCTATTACATGATATATCAATGCCTTCAGAGCTTGGACCTAGTGAAGAACATAATATTTATGGAGCAAAAATTGCAGATGAATTACTTACAAAGTTTAATTATGACGAAGAAAGAAAGCAAAGAGTAAAAGAATGTGTATTAAGACATAGAGGTAGCAAAAATTTACCTAGGAACACTATAGAAGAAGAGTGTGTAGCAGATGCAGATGTTATTGCACATTTTGATTGTATTTCTTCTTTATTTCATTTAGTATATCACGATTTAGACTTATCTGTACAAGAGGGAAAAGAATATGTAAAGAAAAAGTTAGAAAGAGATTATAGTAAATTAAGTGATAGAACAAGAATTGAATTAGAAGATAGATATAAAAAAATAATGGAAGTTCTTTTTATATAGATAATATTTATATTATAATCAAAAATAAAGGAGAGAAAAAATGTCAGTTAAAATAATT
>CAQRYF010000017.1 GCA_948875265.1 uncultured Clostridia bacterium | reverse complement strand
TTGTGACTAATTTTTGATATCTGTTGAAAATATTTTTATATAAATATATAATAAATAAAAATAATAAGAAAAGGATGAGAAAAAATGAAAATAAATGAAAATAAAGGTATAACATTAGTTACTTTAACAATTACAGTAATAGTATTAGCAATAATTGCAGGTATTACAGTATATACAGGTGTAGATACTGTTAAAAGAGCTAATTTGGAGTCTTTGAGAACAAATATGCTGTTAATTCAAGCTAAAGCAAAGGAATATGTAGAAGAGGCAGATTTCAAAATGGGACCTGCTAAGGATACATCAAAAAAGGAAGAGGTATATAGGAGTAAAGGATTAGTGAAGGCAAATGAGAGTAGTATAACAATTTCTGCACCAGAAGTAAGTGGAATTGTATTAGAAAATTGTTATCATGTTACTAAAGAAGCTTTAAATGAAATGGGACTGGGGAAAATAGCTGAAGAATTAGATCAAGGAGAAGAATATTTGATTAAGCCAAATGAAGAAGAATTAAGTGTAGAGGTATATAATACAATTGGATATCAAGGTAAGTATTCATTAACGGATTTAGAAGAACTACAATAAAAGAAGGAAAAGTAAATGAAAGAAAAAGAAATAGAGAGATTAACAAAATTAAAAGAAATAGAAAAAGATTTATATAAAAAAGGTTTTAATAATATATGTGGAATAGATGAGGCAGGAAGAGGTCCTTTGGCTGGTCCAGTAGTAGTTGCAGGAGTGATTATGCCAAAGGATTCGATGATAGAAGGAGTAAATGACTCAAAAAAAGTATCTGAGAAGAAAAGAGAAAAGCTATATGACTTAATTATAGAAGAAGCAATTAGTTATTCAGTAGCAATTATTGGACAAGATATAATTGATGATATAAACATATTAAATGCTACAAAAAATGGTGTGACAAGTGTAGTAGAAGGATTAGATGTAAAGCCAGATTTAATAGTAGTTGATGCTTTAACACATATAAATACTAAAGGAATACCATATGAATCAATTATAAAAGGAGATGCAAAATGTTATAATATAGCAGCAGCATCAATAATAGCAAAAGTAACAAGAGATAGGATAATGAGACAATGGGATGAAATATATCCACAATATGGATTTATCAATCATAAAGGATATGGTACAGCAAAACATATAGAAGCAATAAAAGAGTATGGATTATGTCCAATCCACAGAAGAAGTTTTACTAAAAATTTTGTTTAGAATATAATATGGGGACATAGGGACGTAGAAGATGTCCTCATTTTTTAGAAAAAATATAAGGACATCTTCTACGTCCCTATGTCCCCAAGGAGAAAAAATGAATATATTAGGTGTAATTGAGAATAAAAGAGAAGGTAGAGAATTAAGTAAAGAAGAAATTGAGTTTTTTGTTAGAGGATATACTGATGGAAGTGTTACAGATTATCAGGCTGCAGCTTTAGTTATGGCTATATTTTTGAATGGAATGACTAAACAAGAAATTACTTATTTGACATTGGCTATGGCATATTCAGGAGAGGTCTTAGATTTATCAAAACTTGATAAAATAATTGTTGATAAACATTCAACAGGGGGAGTTGGAGATAAAGTTTCTTTAGTATTACTTCCATTAATAGCATCTCTAGGAGTCCCAGTTGCAAAGATGTCTGGTAGAGGCCTAGGATTTACTGGGGGGACAGTTGATAAATTGGAGTCTATTCCAGGTTATAAAACAAATATAGATATGAACACATTTGTACAAAATGTGGAAAATTACCGGTATAAGTATGATTTCACAGACTTTAAATTTAGCTCCTGCTGATAAGAAACTATATTCATTGAGAGATTCAATTGCTTGTGTTGAAAGCATTCCTTTAATTGCATCTAGTATAATGAGTAAAAAAATTGCAAGTGGAGCACAAAAAATAGTACTAGATGTGACAGTTGGAAAAGGTGCTTTTATGAACAATATAGTAGATGCTGAAAATTTAGCTAATGAAATGATTGAAATAGGAAATTTAGCAAACAGAGAGACGGTATGTGTATTAACTGATATGAATCAACCTTTAGGATATGCTGTTGGAAATAATTTAGAAGTAATTGAAGCTATTAATTTCTTGAAAGGTGATATGCCGGAAGATTTAAAACAAGTTGTATTAGAGCTAGGTAGTTATATGATGAAATTATCAGGAAATGGTAAGAATATTGAAGAGAACAAAAAGAAGTTATTAGAAAATATAAAGAATGGTAAAGCTTATAATAAATTCATAGAATTGATAAAAAATCAAGGAGGAGATATTTCTTATATAGAGGATGTAAATAAATTTAAAAAGTCTAAATATATTGAACCTGTGTATAGCAAATATAGTGGATATATACAGGATATTGATGCTAAAGAAATTGGGAAATTAGCTTGTGATTTAGGTGCAGGCAGGATAAGAAAAGAAGATACTATTAAACCAGAAGTTGGAATTGTATTAAATAAAAAGGTAGCAGATAAAGTGGAAAAAAATGAAATATTAGGATATATACATTCAGATGATATGGAATTATTAGATAAAGCTAAGAAAAGAATGTTAGAGATTATAAAAATTCAAGATAGAAAAATACAAAAATTAGATACAATTATAAAAGTAATATAATTGTAAAATTTATTTTAAGAAAAGATATTTAAAAATATGATATTATATGCTATAATAGTACTGATATAAAAAGAAAGAAGGGAAAAATAAAGATGAAAAAGGAGAAAACACAAAAAGAAAATATACAAAAAAAGCATAAAAATTATGATAAAGGACAAGTATTTGTAAAAGTAATGGCAGGATTTTTAGCATTATTAATGGTAGTAGCAACATCTGCTTCACTTATTTTTGCATTAATCGGATAAAAAGAAGGAGAAATAAATGGTAATTAATTTAGGTATGAATTGGGAAAATTTCTATAAAGATAATATATTAGAATATATAAGAACTTTGCAAGAAAATCCCTTTCAATTAATAACTTTAATAATAGATATAACAATAGTTATTTTTTTAGTATATAGTTTTTTAAAAATAGTAAAAGGTTCTAGAGCAATACAATTAATAAAGGGAATATTACTTTTAGTAATAGCAACAGGAGTTAGTGGATTGCTTAATTTAAAAATTTTAAATTGGATATTGACTGGAATTATGAATTTAGGAGTGATTGCAATAATTGTAATATTCCAACCAGAATTAAGACGTGCATTAGAACAATTAGGAACCAATAAACTTACTCAATTTTTTGGTATTGATAAAGATGTATCAACTAAAACAAAAGAAGATATTTATAAAATAGTTATTGCAGCTACAGAACTTTCTAAATCAAAAACTGGAGCTTTAATAGTAATAGAAAGAGATATAAAAATACAAGATATAATAGCTACAGGTATTCCAATGAATGCAGATGTTTCACCTCAATTATTAGTTAATATATTTGAACCTAAAACACCGTTACATGATGGAGCAGTAGTGATATCAGGTAATAAAATAGCTGCATCAGCTTGTGTATTACCTTTAGCTGATGATAAAGATATAGCAAAAGAATTAGGAACTAGACATAGAGCTGCTATAGGGATTTCTAAAGAATCTGATAGCATTGTGGTTGTTGTTTCAGAAGAAACAGGAAAAATATCTATTGCAAAAGATGGAACTTTAATTGCAGATTTAAGAGAAGATGTATTAAAGAAAATTTTAATTAGTAATGTAGTAACAAAAAGGTTTACTGTTGAGAAAAAGAAAAGAGAAAATAAAGTAAAAGAATTAAAAGAGAAAATAAAAAAAGACAAAAAGAAATTAAAGAATGAAGAGAATAAAGAAGAGCAAAAGGAAGATTAAAAAAGTCGCAGTTTGCGACTTTTGTTGTAGGAAGGAAAAGAAATGAGAAATATAAAACTAACAATAGAATATGATGGAAAAGAATTTAATGGTTGGCAAAAACAGCCAAATAAACTAAATATACAAGGGACTATAGAAAAAGTAATAGAACAAATTACTGGAGAAAAAATAGATTTAATGGCTTCAGGGAGAACTGATAGCGGAGTGCATGCTCTTCGGACAAGTAGCTAATTTTAAAACAAATTCTAATATTCCAATTGAAAAATTTGCAATAGCTATAAATTCAAATTTAAAGAAATCAATATTAATAAAATCAGCACAAGAGGTAGATGAAAGGTTTCATAGTAGACTTACATGTAAAAAGAAAACATATAGATATGTAATAAATAATTCAAAATATGGTACAGCAATATATAGAAATTTAGAAACTCATATACCAACTAAATTAAATATAGAAAAGATGAAGCAAGCAATAAAATATTTTGAAGGTGAACATGATTTTAAAGCCTTTAAAGCAAGTGGAACAAGTAGTAAGAGTAGTATAAGGACAATATATAAAGCAGAAATAATTGAAAAAGAAAAAGAAAGAATATGGATAGAATTAACAGGAAATGGATTTTTATATAATATGGTGAGGATAATTGCAGGTACATTAGTTGAGGTAGGGTTAGGAAAAATTGAACCAGAAGAAATTATTAAAATAATAGAATCTAAAGATAGAAAAAATGCAGGTAAAACATTACAGCCACAAGGTTTATATTTAGTTAATGTTGAATATGAGTAAAAATTAATTAACCAAATTAGTGAGGATAGCATAAAATATAGTAAAAATGAAGGGGAGGAAACATATAATATGAATATTTTACTTATATTTTTTGCTTTACCAATAGCAACAATAATAATTTCTATTGCATTACAAAAAATCTTTAAATGTCCACCTTTAGTTGCTGCGATTATATTTGCAATATTCTTAATTGTTACTTTTATAGTAAATAATTTAATATTTTTAGTAGCTACAATTGTATATACAATTATTAGTTTTATAACGGCTCTTATAGTATGGCTAATTTGCAAATTTTTACATGATGATAGAAGAGAAGATGAGTGTGGATGTGGCAGAAGAAGGGATAGGGACAGAGATTGTAATTGTAGTAGATGTCGAAGAAGAGATAGGGGCAGAGACTGTAATTGTAATAGATGTAGAGACAACTCAAATGATTTACTTACAATAAGTAGTAATTGTGGTAATAATAATGATGGAAATTTACTTACTATATCTAGTAATGGTTGTAATGGAAGTGCTAATGATTTATTAACTATAAATACTTTAAATAATAATTCAAATGGCAGAAATTGTAATTGCAATTGTGGATGCAATTCTAATTGTAATAATGATGATACAAATGGAATTAGTGCAAGAATAAATGTAATTCCAAATTCAAATACTAATGGTAGGTCTGGATGTATTTGTGGAAGCTTTAGAAGAAGATAATTAATATAAATAAAGGTAATATTTTATACTTTTTATGGATGAAAGAAGTATGAAGCATTACCTTTTAAAATTTCAAAAGTAGTAACTATTTACTTTTACAAAAAAATATGCTATTATAATTAAACGAAAGAAAAGGAGAATTTTAAAATGTTAGAAGTATTAGAAGAAACATTAATAGATAGTATAAAACTACTTCCATTTCTATTTATTACATATTTAATAATGGAGTATATAGAACATAAAACAAGTCATAAGGCGAAAGAGACTATTAAAAAATCTGGAAGATTTGGGCCAGCTATAGGAAGTATACTAGGAATATTTCCACAATGTGGATTTTCTGTTTCAGCTACAAATTTATATGCTGCAAGAGTTATAACATTAGGAACATTAATAGCAGTGTATTTATCAACATCAGATGAAATGTTACCAATTTTTATATCAGAAGCGGTATCTGTAGATATTATAATTAAAATTTTAAGTATAAAATTAGTGATTGGTATGATTGCAGGATTTATAATTGATTTTGTATTAAGGATTAAAAATAAAGATAAAGTCGAAGATGAGAAAATTGTAGATTTGTGTGAAAAAGAACATTGTCATTGTGAACATGGTATAGTGAAATCAGCATTAAAACATACTATAAATATTTTTATATTTATTTTATTAATTACTTTATTGATAAATATAGGTATATATTTTATAGGAGAGGACACTATAGCAGAGTTTATAAAAGGAAAAACAATATTAGGGCCAGTTATTGCAGGACTTATTGGTTTAATACCTAATTGTGCTTCATCAGTAATTATTACACAAATGTATTTACAAAATATGATTTCTGTTGCAACTATGATTTCAGGGTTATTAGTGGGAGCAGGAGTTGGACTAGCAGTATTATTTAAAACTAATAAGGGAATTAAACAAAATATAAGGATTGTAGCATTATTATATTTTATAGGTGTAATTTCAGGAATTATAATAGAATTAATAGGTATAACATTTTAGATAATAAAAAAACTGAATAGATTTTCTATTCAGTTTTTTTATTTAGTTATTATTGTGATTTCCTTTTTTAAAGTTTACTATAATTGCATCTTCATTATCAAATAAGTATTTAGAATCAGTTGTATCTGTTTTTATTGGATCAAATTCATTTCTCTCATCTGTAAAGTCAAGATTTTTTAAATCGAATTTTTTTCTATCATTATTAGTATCTTCAGTATCAGTTGTTACACTATTGGAGAATTTACCAAAATCATAGTTTTTAATTTTTTGTGGCTCTTTATATTTAGATTCTAGATAGTTTAAAGCTCCTGGTCCGTACCATTGGTTTACCATTAGAACCTCTTATTTTATAAGCACAGCCTTTAGCTGGTAAAGTTTGAAGTTTTCCAGGTTTAAAGTAAAGTACAAATTTCCATTCTACACTTCCATATTTAGAATCATATTTCATTGTATCCATATGCATGTCGTTTTTATAAGACCATTCTCTTTTTGTTCCAAATTCTTTAGACCACCATTCTAGTTCATCAATGTCTCCATTTCCTGTGAAAATTTTATTAGCACAATTTGATAGTATTGTAGATTTATAGTTTTGTTTTATTTCAGCTGTTTCTAATTGAGATAAGTTTTGTGCAGATATAGTAGTTGCTACTTTATATTTTCTATACATAGTAAAGATTGCTTCAGTTGATTTACAAATGAAATCAGGGAATTCATCAATATATAAGAAATGAGGAATTCTAGAATTTTCATTACCAGGTCTTCTTAATACTGCATTTTGCATTGCTATTAAGAAAAATAATCCAAATGCTTTATGTCCAGAAGCTCCTAAGTCACCACGTCTTGTACATAAAAATGTTATTTTTCCTTCAGCTAATGTATTATCAAAATTAATATTATTATGTCTGTTACATAATATATGTTTAACTCCAGGTATTCGTAATAAGTTATCTAGTTGGCTTACTGCTGAATATATATATTTTTCTATAGTTTCTTTTCCTGGTGCATTTTTATAAAAGTTCTTTTTAAAGTATGTAAGTTGAATAGCATATTTCTCTTTTAATTCTTCATCATGGGCCATTATTTCACACATTTTTTCTACTAATTCAAAATTTGTAAGCATTTTTAACATATCTTCCATGTTAGGAAGTGAACCTTCATTCATTCTTGGGTACATTTCTTTTAATAAAATTGCAACATTTTCAATTGCTTGAATTGAGATGTCTTCTCTATATGCCTCTTCACTATTATTATGAGTATTTAAATACATTGCTTTTAAAGCAGAAGAAATTGTAATTGCAATTTTTGAAGGATCATCATAAACAAAAGGATTAAGTCCTATTGAATTTATATTAGTTGGATCTATAATATCATAATCAAATCCGAAATTATTACAAACATTAATCATATGGTCTATAACCTCAGAGTCTGGTGACATTAAAGTTAATCCAAGATTTTTGTATATAATATTATCTCCAGAATTATTTAATATCATTTTTTTCATGAAAGTTTTATAAATTGTGTCTTTACCATATGCAGGTGATATCATATTTAGATTAAAGTTTTTATTCATATAGTCGTTTGAATAAGGGACCTTTATTGTTGCTATTCTGGTTTTTAAAGCGGTATATCCCAGCTCTTTAGAAGCTTCTCTAAAGAAAAATTTTCTTTCTAAATCTCTTGCAATTAAAGGTTCATAAACTAGAGAAGTTTTTCCTGTTCCTGAACCACCACATACAAATAAAGATTGATATCTAGAAGTTTCAGGAATTGTAATTGATTTACCTGTTTCACTATCATGACATAAGTAAACTTCACAAGTATAAGGTCCATGCCCTTCTTTTTTATCTGCTAAACTGATTCCCCCATAATCCCAGATAGAACGAACATGGTCTTTGCTATCATTAACTTCAAAATATAGTTTTTTAAATAATGGATATACAGTTACTAATGGTAGATATAAAGATATACTTATAAATGCATGAGTTACTAAATCCGAAAAGTCAGTAATTAATTCAACATAGTTAGGAACTGATAAAAGTAATAACCATGCTCCCATATTAAGCCATTGTGTAAACATTGAGATAGTAATTATATATAAGCCAATTACATACAAATAAAATAATGTAACTTTTCTTGCTTTAGAAGTTGCAAATTTTGATGCTCCTGAGAATAGGTAAGCAAAAACGGGACAAGCTAATGCAAATGTATATGTTATTGGCCCCCAGTAAGAATATGAAACACCAGTAAATATCATTAGTAGCATTTCAACAATTCTATCTACTGCTAAATATATTGTTACTAATGTTAAAACATATGTAGCAAATGTATTTCTATCTGTATTTAATTTTTTCAAAAATTTGTCTATATATTTCATTTAAAAATATCCTTTCAATAACTAAACTCGTACATATATATTATCCTATAAAATACCGAAAAAAACAAGACTTTTAAGTAAATTAATTGATAAAAGTTGTTATTATTTTATATTTTTACAGATAAGTTAGATATATTGATATGCACTGTTTGTATGTGTAGTTAAAAATATGTGAATAAAAAAGAAATTTTAGGAATATAATAAATAAAAATTATATAAAAAGGGGACAGTTTATGCAAGAAGAATATATAAGAGAGAAAGAAATTAGTGAGAAATCAGAAGTAGAAAAAGAAATTGAATTAATAAAAACTATAATAAGAACTAGAGAAGAATTAAAAGTGGCTAATAGAAATTTTGAATATGCACGGAGATGATTTAGTTGACTATTATGTATATCAAATAAAAGCAAATCAGGCAAAATTAGATTATTTAATAAAACTTGCTAAAGTACATGGAATAGAAGTGGATATGATAAATGATATTAGATTTAGAAACTGGCATGAGGATGAAGAGGTAGGTTAGTAATATTTGTCCAAATTACAACATACAAATGGTAATAAGAAATTATTATCATTTTTTTGTTTGGAGTGAAAGAGGAATGGATACAAATATTATTACTTATTTAGCGTGTATATGTTTTATTTTTATATTTGGTAGAATTTTTATTGTACCAATTAAAAAGATATTAAAGATTATTTTTAATTCAATTCTTGGTGGTATAAGTATATATATAATAAATTTTATTGGTGCAAATTTTGGATTTCATATTGGATTGAATTTTTTTACTAGTATATTGCTTGGGTTACTTGGTTTACCAGGTGCAGTGTGTTTAATAATTGTAAAATTGTTGATAGGATAATTGAAGTTTATGTTAATTAATGTTATAATAATTAATGTAAAAGTACATATTATTGAATTTGAAAGGAGAAAAAATGACAGGTGTGACAAAAGTAGTAGCAATTGTAGATGACAGGACAGAAAGCAAATGTCGGAATGTCATAGAAGTTCTTAGACAGAATGCAATTGAATTTGAAGTTTTTAAATCAATTACTTCTGTATTACGGGAAGTATATAACTACCCTGAAAAATATTGTGGAATGGTTTTAGATATGCAATTACCACAATATGATAATGAACCATTATCTACTAAGAGAAATGGTGGAGAAATTATCTTGAAAAGGTTAAGTAACAGAGGAGGGAATATTCCTATTTTACTTAATACGACTTCTTATGTACCAGAGGAAAAATTTTCATTAGAATATTATAGAAATGTACATGGTATAATTAGAGGGGGATATGAAACAAAGGAAGAATTGAATAAAATTTATTCTTTTGTAGAATTAGTAAGAGAGCAGATGTAATCTGCTCTTTATCCATATAAAATTATTCAACTGTAACTGATTTTGCCAAATTTCTAGGTTTATCTACATCTAATCCCTTTTCTTTTGAAATATAGTAAGAGAATAGTTGCAAAGGAATTATAGATAATATTGGAGATATAAATGAATTTGTAGTAGGTATATGAATAACCTTTTCAAACATTGTATCATCTATATTTTGATTTGTAACGACTATAGTTTTTGCACCTCTAGAAATTACTTCTTGAACATTACTTACAGTCTTTTCTACTAATTTAGAATCTGTCATAATGGATACAACTGTAATTCCATTTTCAATTAAAGCAATAGGTCCATGTTTTAATTCTCCAGCAGCATAGCTTTCTGAGTGAATGTATGATATTTCTTTTAATTTCAAAGAAGCTTCTCTAGCAACTGTTTCATCAATACCTCTACCTAAGAAGAATATATCAGTTTCTTGATATACTTTTTTAGCAAATTCTTTAATATTTTCAGAAATTTTTAGAGTTTCTTCTAATTTTTTAGGTAATTCTAAAATATCTTTTTTTAGTTCTTTAATTTTATCCTCATTAATGTATAATGTTTCTGCAAAATATATAGCTAAAATAACAAGTAGCATTACTTGTGAAGTATAAGCCTTTGTAGATGCAACAGCTATCTCTGGACCAGCATGTGTATATACAGAATAATCAGCTTCTCTTGTAATAGAACTTCCTATAACATTAGATACAGCAATAGTCTTAGCTCCCTTTTCTTTAGAAAGTTTTAAAGCTGCTATTGTATCTGCTGTTTCTCCAGACTGAGATATAAAGATGCATAAAGTTTTATCATCTATTATAGGGTCTCTATATCTAAATTCTGAAGCAATATCCACTTCAGTTTGAATCTTACAAAGTTTTTCTATTACATTTTTTCCTACTAAACCAGCATGCATTGCTGTACCACAGGCAACTATATATATTTTATTTATATTTTCTAAATATTCTTTAGTGAAATTTAATTCATCAAATTCACATTTTGAATTTTCATTTAATTTAGCTCCAATTGTTTCACGAATGGCTGTTGGTTGTTCATAAATTTCTTTTAACATATAATCATCAAAACCATTTTTTTCACTACTAGCAGCATCCCATTCAATTGTTTTTGTTTTTTTATCAATTTGATTTAAATTAATATCATAAAATTTAGCATCATTTCTAGATAATACTGTAAATTCTAAATCATCTAAAAGATAAAAATCTCTTGTAAATGAAAGAATAGCTGGTATATCAGAAGAAATAAAGTTTTCTTCATCGCCTTTTCCTATAACAAGAGGGCTATCTTTTCTTACCACTATCATGTTATCAGGATAGTCCTTGCAAATAATTTCAATTGCAAAACTACCTTTAAAATCTGAACACGCACTTTTTACAGCTCTTAGAAATTTTAAATCATCATTATTAGTATCTTTTGAATAATAATAATGTACTAAATTTGGTATAACTTCTGTATCTGTTTGAGAATAGAAAGTATAACCATTATCTCCTAGAAACTTTCTTAACTCATTATAATTTTCTATAATTCCGTTATGAACAGCACTAAATGTATTTGAATTATCCATATGAGGATGAGAGTTTTCTTTAGATGGTTTTCCATGAGTTGCCCATCTTGTATGAGCAATACCAATAGTTCCTTCTAAATCATCAATTCCTGGTAAATTATATAAATTTTTAACTCTTCCTTTATCTTTCATAAGTGAAAGATTTTCTTTTTCAATTGTTGAAATACCTGCTGAGTCATAACCTCTGTATTCCAATCTTATAAGTCCGTTAATTAAAATTGGACTAGCTTTTTTTGTTCCTATGTAACCTACAATTCCACACATAGTAAAACCTCCTTAAAAAATTTAAATATGGAATTGAAAGCATGCAAATAATTGCCTAATTATATTAATCTTTGTTTCAATATTACTATTGATTTTTGTATTAATATTATGACTTTAAGCAAGAGCCACTAGAGCATCCGCCGAATATTTCGATAACTCTAGACCTCGTCAACACATTAAAAAAGATGTGTCCAGGCGCTATATTAAATTAAATAAAAACTCCTTTCCTAAAAAATTAATTTTGCATTTCTTTCAATTTTACTTTATTATATTACATCAAAATACAAAATGTTGCAAGTCTTATAAGAAAATTTATAAATAGTAAGAAAATCAAATAAAATAGATTGAGGTAAAATGTTGAAATATGTTAATATCTATTATATAATCTAAACGAAAGGATGATAGATATGAAAAATATAGGAATAATAGTAGCAATGAATGAAGAAGGAGAAGCAATTGAAAAAATAATGACTAACATTGAGAGAAAACAAATATATAACCTTGTATTTAAAATAGGTATAATAAAAGATAAAAAATGTGTATTAGTAAAAAGTGGTGTAGGAAAAGTTAATGCCGCTAGAACAACACAAATAATGATAGATAATTTTGATATAGATTATGTTATAAATGCAGGTAGTGCGGGGGCAATTAATGATATGTTAGAAATAGGAGATGTTATAATAGGTAAACAAGTTGTACAACATGACTTTGATATTACAGCATTTGGACACAGTAAAGGATTTATAACAGGGGTAGGAAATAATGTTATATGTGATAGAGAATTAGTGAGTAAGTTTAATATGATAATAGACGATATTGCAGAAAGAAATTATAATATAAAACTAGGTGTTGTAGCAACAGGAGACATTTTTTGTACAGAGGTTGCTATGAAAGATAAAATACGTGCTAAGTTTGATGCAGATGCAGTAGACATGGAATGTGGAGCTATTGCACAAGTATGTTATTTAGATAACATACCATTTATAGTAATAAGAAGTGTATCAGACACTCCAAATGGAAAAAACACATCTACTTTTGAAGAAAATTTAGAACTTGCATCAAAAAGATGTGCAACTATTTTAAAAGAAATTTTATGATAAAAAGTCAATTGGGACATTTCTTTTTCTCAATTTCCTACTATTTATAAATGACTCAGTTAGCATACTTGTATAATTTTTTTAAATTAGTATATAATTTATATAAATTGAAAGGAGTGATTTTGTGGAAAGGAAAATCAAAGTAGTTCAATACGGGGTAGGCAAAATGAGTGTATATACAATGAGATATGTATATGAAAAAGGAGCTGAAATAGTTGGGGCTATAGATGTAAATCCAGCAGTGATTGGTAAAGACATTGGAGAGATAATGGGAACAGAGAATAAAGGTATTAAAGTAGTTTCGTTAGATGATGCAGAAAACATGATGAAAGAAACAAAACCAGACATTGCTATTGTAACAACAATGAGTTTACTTAGTGATGTTGAAGATGCATTAATGTTATGTGCTAAATTAGGAATAAATGCAATTACAACATGTGAAGAAGCATTTTATCCAATGAATTCCAATCCAGTAGCAACAAAAAAGATAGATGAAATGGCGAAACAAACAGGGTGTACAATAACAGGAAGTGGATATCAAGACATTTATTGGGGACAATTAATTTCAAGTATTGCAGGATCTACTCATAAAATAACAAAAATAAAAGGAAGCTCAAGTTATAATGTAGAAGATTATGGTATTGCTTTAGCACAAGCACATGGAGCAGGATTAACCTTGGAAGAATTTGATAAACAAGTAGCTTCTGTTGATAGAATATCTGATGAAGAAAGACAGTCAATGATAGACAAAGGAGAATATCTACCATCTTATATGTGGAATGTAAATGGTTGGCTATGTGCTAAGTTAGGATTAACAGTAAAATCACAAACACAAAAAACTGTACCACAAACACATACAGAAGATATTGAATCTTCAACATTAGGAATGACAGTAAAAGCAGGAACTGCAACAGGAATGAGTGCTGTAGTTACAACTCAGACAGAAGAAGGAATTATAATCGAAAGCGAATGTATAGGAAAAGTATATTCAAAAGATGACTTTGACAAAAATGAATGGACAGTAATAGGAGAGCCTAATACAACATTAGTAATAAATAGACCATCAACTGTTGAATTAACTTGTGCAACTGTAGTAAATAGAATACCGGACGTTATAAATTCAAAAGCAGGGTATGTACCAACAGAAGAGATGGGAGAGTTAAATTATGTGTCCTATTTGGGACGTTTCTAAATGGGACATTTTATAAGAATGAAGTGTTCGATATAGATAAAAATACAAAAAATGTAAAAAAGCTTGATTTTCAGGCTTTTTTGTGTTATACTAATAATGTATTGTTTAATAAATATAAGTGAGGTGAAAACTTAAAGGATATACTTTAAGTAAAATATATGCAAGAAAAAACATTAATTAAAGAAAATAAAATAAAAATAATATGGAATTTGCTTTGGAAGGAAGATGATAATCAACAAGCAGAAAATGTTGAAGAAATAAAAGATATTGATAAAGACACATTAAAAGGATTAAAAGAAGCGTTGAGGGGAGTAAAAGCACTGGAGGATAAGTATGGCATAGAACCTAAGAGTTTGAAGACTAGTAAAAAGTCTCCTAGAATAAGAAATGCTACAATACATAGACAACTAGGTAATAAAGGAGAAAATCAAAAAACAAATAACGAAGGAGAAAATCAAAAAATAAATAATAAAGAAGAAAATAATAATCAAATACAAGAAAAATAAAATTTCTTGTATTTTTAGCTTGACAAATGGTCAAACTACAAGTATAATAAATATCGTTGATTAGTTATGGCGAAGTAGCTCAGTTGGCTAGAGCATTCGGTTCATACCCGAAGGGTCATGTGTTCGAATCACATCTTCGCTACCATAAATTACAAAAATTGCTAAAAACAAGGTGTTTCAAGAGATTTGAGACACCTTGTTTTTTGAATTAACCACTAATTAACCACTTAGTTTAGAATAGAATTTAATTTGTTGACAGATTTTGATTTTATTTTTGTTTCGGAGTGCATATATATTTGTGTAATTGAAATTGCAGTATGTCCCATTAATTCAGCAACAGTTTCTATATCTACTCCTTTTTGTAATAACATAGATCCATAAGTATGTCTAATAGAATGAAATTTTTTATGAGGAATATTACATTCCTTTAGTATTTTAGTCCATTTAGTAGAAACATTTTTTCCTTTTAGCAACTGCCCTTCGCTATCTAAAAATAAATATCCTTTTTTATTATTCACTTCATTTAGTTTATCAATTAAAGAAGAAGGAAGCGGAATAGTTCTAAATGAGTTTTGTGTTTTAGGAGTTTGAATAATAGTTTCTATATGTTTATGTTCCGAATCATCATATATATAAACTTCCTTCGCAGACTGTTCAATTTTAATTTCTTTTTTCTTTAAATCAATATGTTTCCAATCTAAAGCTAATAATTCTCCTTGTCTTAATCCAGTTCCTAAATCTAATAAGAATAACAATTCAAAATCTGTATTTTTGATATGTTTTTTTATAGTTTCGATTTCCTTTTTATTTAGCATTTCTACTTCTTTTCTTTTATTATTAATAATATCTGATTTATTTCCTTTTAAATTCAAATTTAAGCAAGGATTTTTCATAATATATCCGTTTGTACTGCACCAGTTAAAAAACACCTTTAAAATTGTATTTAATGTATTTATTTGTGAGTATGTTTTAGTTTTTGATAATTCATTATAATATTTTTGAATTTGAACAGGATTTAATTTAGATATTTTTGTTCCTGCAATTGAAGAATTTTTTACATAGTTTCTATAAACACCTTCGTATCTTTGAAAAGTGGAAGGCTTTAGTTTAGTAGAATTATTTAGAAAATCAAATAACCAAATATGCATCAATTGAGAGATAGTATAATTTTCTGCACTTACAATTAATCCATTTTCTAAGTCATTGATATATTGATTTGCTTTTTCTTCTGCATCTGATTTATTTTTTCCATAAAAAGATTTTAGTACAGGAGAACCATCATCTTTATAGCCTATTGTCTTTCTAACTCTATAATATGTTTTTCCGTTTATAACTACATTTGTTTTACTTGCCATTTTTACCTCCTAAAAAATAAAAGTATCTACATTGATACTTTATCATCTGTAAATCCATGTGAATTATTATAGTAATAATTTAAGCATCTAGCCATATAAGGTGCTTCTACATTGAAATATTCTGCAAGTTGTGTGGCAGTTGTTAATCCACTTTTCATTAATTTTATAATTTTTTTGTATGGCAAAAATTCTTGCCAAGCCTTTTTGTCTGCTTTATGTTCCATTTTGTCTATTAATTCATATTGACTGTTCGTGCGATAGTATGCACCTGCCATATAGTGACCTAGTTCTTGTATTAAGACTGTATTTTCACTTACTTGACTTTTTACTTGATTGTCATCTACAACAATTGCAGTTAAATTATTATAATGTGCTATTGCACCACGAGTAAAAAGTAGTTTAGCATTTATATAGTTAATATTTTCTTTTTCCATTTCATTATATAAAGCAGATGTTTCCATTTTTATTCCTTTTTATCTTTATCCTCTAATTCTTGTTTTGCTAATAATCCATCCATTATGTTTTTTAAAGTTTCTTGATTTTCTTTATTTAATCCTTTAATACCACTAGCAAATGCAATATCCATATCATCTAAATCTACTTTTTGAGGATTACGTATGTCGGATTTTCCTAATAGATAATCTGTTGACACACCAAATAAGTTAGCAAAATCTTTTACTAACGATAATGATTTAGGTTCATACATACTAGTTTCGTACCTAGATAATGCACCAGAGGAGATGCTTAATTTCTCACAAACGTATTCTTGTGTCCATTCATTTTCTATTCTTAATTGTTTGATTCTTTCTCCGAAAATCATAATAAAACCAACCTTTCTAATAATATTATACTTTCATTTTATGAAAATATCAAGAAAATTTCAGTAAATGAAAAAATATTTAAAAAATTTTAAAAAAACTATTGACAATTTTCAGAAAATGAAATATTATATCTTCAGAAACTGAAAGGAGGGATAGACGATGTATGAAAAATTAAGGCAAATAAGAGAAGAAAAAGGATATACAATAGAGGATATGGCAGTTGTTATAAATAAATCTCCTTGTAATTATTTCAAAAAAGAAAATGGAGATGTTAAATTTTCAGTAAATGAAGCTATACAAATATCAAAATTTTTAAAAAGAAAAGTTGAGACGATTTTTTTTAAAAATGAACTTTCAGAAAGTGAAAAGGAGGTGAAGTAAATGAATATTCCTAAGTATGTATCAGCAGAGGAGTACAGTAGGCAAAGTGGAATGGGAGTGGAAGAAGTAAAAAGACAATGCAGAATAGGAGAAATACCTTGCAAAATGACAGAAAAAGGATATTACAAAATACCAATTTATGAAGACTCAATTCCAATAGAGCAATACCAAAATTTAAATGAAAAATATTTAAAACTGTTATCAAAATTTGAAACAATACAAAAGATTTTAAATTAGAAAGGAGGAAAACAAATGAAAAGAAAACTAAAACAAAAAATAGTACAAGTTACATTAATAATACTAGCAAATGTAAGTATGTCATCAATGCTAGTATTTGGATTTATGCAAAATACGATTTATTAGGAGGAAATATGGTACAGATAACAATTATAGATAATCAAACAGTCATTAAGGTTGATAATATGGAAATTTTTATAAGTGGGGATTTTGAAATAAAAAAGAAAGAACCAGCATGCACTGGCTCTAAAGATTAAATATTTTTGTGAATCCAATCGGAAACTTCTTTAGATAAATTCCACCAAGCAGATTGACCATCTAGTTTAGCAACAAAAAGCTTATCATTATTATCAATATAAGACTTTAAATTATCTCTTATATCAGTGGAAGATGACGAAGATTTTACAATCCAAACGGATTCCAGTATATGAGCAAAAGAGCCGTAATCTCTAATTGCTTTATATAAAGAATTATAATCTTTATCAGCTATTAAATCATAGCTAATTATGTATGAAGCCACTATAATCACCACCCTTCTACGGTGGATTATACATTAATTTACAATATTTTACAAGGAAAGGAGTGAAGAGAATGGGAAGAGTTTTTCGAGTTGATAATCAATATATAAATGAAAAGATTTTAGAAAATGAAGTTCAGAAAATACTAGATGTCTTAAGAAAAGAAAAAAGAACATATTCGATGAATATATTCATTTTAAAAAATGTTATAAAAGTTTTGCAAGATGAAGTAAAAGAAATTGCAAATACTAAAGTTTTTCAGTAAGTCTCATAAGGTTATTTTCTATACCAACTAAAGCAGTTTTTTCATCTGGAGTTTCGGAGTTTGTAGTATAAATGTAATTTATGGAATCTACATAAGAAACATCTAGTGGATAATTTTCGGTATATGTTTTATTGAGGGTTTTATAAGAAATACTTACATTAAAGCGTTTGTCTTTATAATCTCTTAAAGGAAACCAAGATTTTATAGTTTGTCCAGGGGCTAATACGATATTTCTATAATCAATAATTGTTGGATTTCCAGGCAAATCATTAAGCTTAGGACTTTTAGAATAGTCAAGTTTAGGAGAAATATTGAAATCAACAATAGTTCCAGACGAGTTGCCAAAATTTTTTAATACAATGTATTGATTTACACCAGTTGGAGTATCAAAGAAAAATTTTATATCAGCACGAGAAGTTTCAATAATAGCATTATTAGATTGTTTTAAAGTTTTTACAGAAATAGCAATAGCAACAATAGACAAGACACTACTAGTAATTATCGAAATAATATCAATAACGATAGACCAATCAATATCACAAAATAAAAAATCTATTAGTAAATTTAGCATAATAACCTCCATTCGAGGTAATTATACAAAAAATAACAAAAAATGTAAATAGAAAGGAGATGGAAGATATGTTTAATAAAAAATTAATAGAAACATTAAAAAAGACAATTAACAATTTAGAAAAAGAAAATGAAAATTTAAAGATGAAAGTTGAACAAAGAGACTTAATGCTAAAAGACTATCAAAAAGAAAACGAGATACTATTAAATAATTCAGCAGAATTAAGAGCTAAGATAGTAGACTTAGAAAACAACATAGAATTATTAACAAATAATTTATCAGAACAAAATAAAGAACTAATTTCAGACTTCGACAACCAAAATTAGTTCAACAAAAAATACATATATAAACATATGATTTTTATTTGATTATAGCAAATTTAAAAGTAGAAATCAAGGAAGGAAATGGAAATGATAAGAAAATTAGATGAATTAGGAAGAATAGTAATCCCTGTTGAGATTAGAAATCAATATGACTTAAAGGAAGGAGACAGATTAGAAATAGAAGAAAGAGACAGTGCAATAATACTTAAAAAGCATAAAGATACATGTTGTCCACAATGTTTAAAAAAATGTGTACATACGGATAACTTTTGCAGTAGATGTGGTCTGAATTTCAAAGAATATGCAAAAAGTTTTAAAAAATTAGATGAAAAAACTGTAGCTGTAGTGATAACAAAATGAAATGTATACATTTTAAAATTAGAACTAAAAACTATGAAAGATATTTTTACTGCACAAAAGAAAATAGGTTAGCATAGACAACCATATAATCACCACCCTTCGAGGTGATTATATCATAATAAAAAATAAAGGAGGTATATAAATGGAAAATCCAAATTATTATGCAGTAATACCTGCAAAAGTAAGATATGATGATAGACTAAGAGCAAATGAAAAATTGTTATATGGAGAAATAGTAGCATTATCAAATAAAGATGGGAAATGTTGGGCTAGCAATTCATATTTTGCAAAAATCTATAAAGTAGGAACATCAACAATTAGTACTTGGATAAATAATTTAGCTAATAAAGGTTATATAGTATTAACATATGTTTATAGAGAAGATACAAAAGAAATTGAAAAAAGAGAAATTACATTGATAGAGGTATCAGCAAATATTGATAGAGGTATTCATAAAAACGAAATAGGTATTCACAAAAAAACAAAGGGGTATTCACAAAATCGAAAAGAGAATAATACAAGTATTAATAATAAAGAAGAAGAAGAAAGAGATTTTCAAAATGAACTAAAGGAAGTAATAGAATTTTATCAAAACAATATAACTTTAATTACACAATTTGTATCAGAAGATATGGAAGCATATTTAAAAAAAGGTTTATATGCAGATTTGATTATCGAAGCAATGAAAGAAGCGGTAAGCAGAAATAAGAGAAACTGGAGGTATACAACGGGAATATTAAATGACTGTTTAGATAAGAAAGTTTATACAGCAAAACAATTTAAAATCAAGCAACAAGAATTTAAATCTAATAAAAATCAGACGCAAAGAAAAAATACGACAAAAGAAAAAATAGAATATGAGGAAGTTGAATTTACAAATGATGAAGAATATAAACAAAAAATACTAGAGAAAGGTTAAAAAATGTACGATGAAAATATAGAAAAAAGAGTTTTATATTGCATTATTTTTGAAAACGAACAATTAAATGTTAATGAAGATGACTTTTTTATTACAAAACATAAACAAATAATAAATGCAATAAAAGAATTGAAAAGAAAAAAACAAGAAGTAAATCTTATAAGCATAAATAATTTAATAAAAAATAATAACTCTGATGTTATAAAGTATATTTCACTAAATATTGCAGAATACAATTATGGAACTTCAACAGAGTATGCGTATAGAGAGTTAAAAAGACTAAGCAAAAAAAGAAAATTAATTAAAGTAAGTAAAGAAATACAGGAAAACATAGAGACAGAAACAGAAGTAGAAATTTATATAGAAAAAAAGATAAAACAACTTAATGAGATAAATCAAGAAGGAGAAAAAGAAAAGACATTTTTAGATATAGTTTGTGAAACATCAGACTTAATAGAGAAAAAAAGAATACAAGGAACTAAGTTTGATTACAAATATTTTACTGGAATATTTGATTTAGATAAAGTAACAAATGGATTACATGAAGAAGAGCTAACAATAATAGGAGCAAGACCAGGAATGGGAAAAACGACATTTGCATTACAAATAGGACATAGAATAGCAGAAAAAGGAACAACTGTAGGAATAATAAGTTTAGAAATGTCAGAAACACAAATAGTTCAAAAACTAATATCTAAAGTTGCAAATGTAGATAGTAATAAATTAAGAACAGGAAATTTGGATATGCTAGAGCAACAAAAAATAGCAGAAGCGGAAGGAAAGATATCTGATTTACCGATATTTATAAATACAAAAGTAAGAAATATACAAGAAATAGAAACATATGCAAGAAAATTAAAAAATAAAAACAATTTAGGATTATTAATAATAGATTACATACAATTAGTTAAAAGTGCAAGCAAGTTAAATAGCAGAGAACAAGAAGTAGCTGAAATATCAAGAACATTAAAACTGCTAAGCTTAGAACTAAAAATACCAGTTATAGGCTTATGTCAGCTAAACAGAAATGCAGCTAGAACAGAGCCAACGCTTGCAGATTTAAGAGAAAGTGGAGCAATAGAACAAGATGCTGATAATGTTATCTTTATATACAAAGAAAATGATAATGAAGAAGAAAAAATAGTTGAAAATGTAATCGTAGATTTACAAAAGCAAAGAGCAGGAGGATTAACTAAAGTAATATTAAAATTTGATAAAAAAATTAGTGAATTTAGAAACCTAATAAGGAGGTAACATATGAAAAAAATAATAAATGAACAAGATATAAGAAATGCAAATAATATAGAAAGATGTAGACTACTAAAAGCAATAATAAAGCGGACAAGTAGTATACACACAAGATATAAATATCCACAAAGGAGGAATTAATTGTGAATAGTATAACTAAAGAAACAAGAAAAGAGAGTTTTGAGAAATTAGAATTAAAGAAGAAATGCAAGTTAATATATGAGCAGTTAGGAAGCGGAGAATACACAGCAAGAGAATTAGCAATAAAAATGTATAACACAAAAGATAAAGAAGGAAAAAGATTATTAAGAACAGCAGAAAGACAAGAGACTGCTCCAAGACTTACTGAACTAGTAGATTTAGATTTAGTAGAAGTAGTCAAGAAAAAATACGATGAAGTTAGCGGTTGTAGCGTAGCTGTTTATAAAAGAAAGTGAGGAAATTAAAATGTTAAAAATATTTAAAAATATAAATAAAAGAATAGAAGAAAAAACAATTAAATATGCACAGAAGGATATAGATGAATTGACAAAAATATTAAATAGACCAAAAGAGGGAGAAATAGTAAAAATAGATAATATAAAAATCAGAAAAGACTTCAAAAAGCCACGAGCACAAAAATTAAAACAAAGAAGAAAATACTATGAAAAATACAATTATTTTAGAAGCACAATAGTACTAAGTCAAGATAATTATTTATTAGACGGATATACAACATACTTATTAGCAAAAGAAATGAAATTTGATTTTATAACTATTGTGAGAGCGAGGTAAAACAATGATAGATTGGAAAAAAGAATATAACAAACTATATAAAACATTATTAGCAGTAACAATATTAATAGCAATAAGTTTAATAATGTTTATAGCAACATTTAGTAAAGTAACAATAAAGTTAAAAGAAAAAGATAATAAAATAACAGAACAGCAAATAGAAATACTAGACTTAAAAGAGCAGATACATATATTAGAAAATACAAAGGAGGACTAATATGTCAGAAGAAACAGAAAAAGCATATTGGGAGGGTTACATACAAAAACAAAATGAAGCAGTAGAAATATGCAAACAATGTAAATATAGAAAGAAAGCTAGAGAATTAGAAACAAAATATCAAAAACTAATAGAGAAATTAGAAGAATATAAATATACAGAAGTAAATGATATAGAAAATATAATAAATTTTTATACAGAGATTAAAGAAATCTTGAAAGGAGAAAAAACATGAATAAAGAATTGGAAGAAGCTATAGAAAGAATAAAATATTTATTAACAGATGGTTGCGATTGCGAGGCATGTAAGAAAGATAAAAAAGCCTACAAAACAGTCTCAAAAGAACTAGAAAGATTACAAGAAGAAAATAGCAAACTTGAAAGAGCAAATAAAACTTATATTAATTCTACACAAAGTATAACACCAGTTTTGTTAGAATATTACATATCAAAAGACATAATAAGAGAAAAGATAAAAGAAATGCAAAATCAATATGAAGAAGCTTTAGAGGAAAATAGCACGAAATCTTTTATACTAAAATGTCAAATAGAAGGCTTTAAAGAATTTGAAAAAGAATTATTGCACAATAAATAGCAAATACTACACTAAAGAGGTGTAGATATGACAGAGCAAGATATAGTTCAAAAATGGAAACAAGGCTTAAGTAAAGACAAATTAGCAAAAATATACAGAAGAGAATATAACATGCAAATAAGAAACATAAGATCAAGTGTAAGACATAGACACAGTCGGAAGATTTATAACAAATTATGAAAGCTTAGCTTATGTAGAAAAGATAATATATAAATATTTAAAGAGGAAGTGAGAAGATGTTAAAAATAAAAGACGATGTAGATTTAAGAGAGTTAGAAAAATTTGGATTTTGGAAAGATAGTAATTTTAAAATTTATCATAGGGGAATATATGATGACATCTTAGAACTGTACGATAAAAAAGAGTATTTATTAATATTAAAAAATAGAGTAATAGTAAAAGCAAAACTTACTTGTATATTAGATTTTGATGAAAATTTAATAAATGGATATAAAACGCAAACGAATAGAGTAAAAAGATATTGCAACGACTTAATTCAAGCTGGTTTAGTAGAAAAAGTATAGATATTTAAAAGAAAAGAGGTAAAAAAATGAGTAAAATAAAATTTGAAATAAAAAATAGATGGACAGGTTCAATATTATTTGAATATGAAAAAGAAGATAATACTTTAAAGTATACTGTTGAGAAAGCAGTCAAAGAAAAAATAGACTTAGAAGGAGCAAACTTAGAAGGAGCAAACTTAGAAGAAGCAAACTTAGAAGGAGCAAACTTAAGAGGAGCAAACTTAGAAGAAGCAAACTTAGAAGGAGCAAACTTAAGAGGAGCAAACTTAGAAGAAGCAAACTTAGAAGGAGCAAACTTAGAAGGAGCAAACTTAAGAGGAGTATATATCTATGTAGATGATAACGAAATAGATGTAGAAAATAAAATAAAAGACTTTGAGGAGAAAAGCAATATAAAAATTACAGAAACATACATAAACAAAAATATTTTTTCGACCAGGTGGAATGCTTTTTGGAGATATGGACTAATAATTTGTGACTGGGAAATTAAAGAACAAGAAGAGATAACAGAAGAAAACAAAGAAATAGAAGAAATGAAAACAGAATATACTACAACATTTGTAGAAGGAGAAATCATGGACAAGTTAAACGAACTAGTAAGAGCAGTAAACAAACTAAATAAAGAAAGAGAGGAAAAATAAAATGGAAATGATATTACAATTACGATAATAGTAGCAGTAGTGCTTACAGTAGGAATAGTTGCAGGACTGAGTGCTATATTAACACATATAAATATAAGTATGGGACCATACAAATGTATTGACACGGATAATAATGAGATAATATGTGAACAAACATGGAGAAGCTATGGTGTATTGTATGGAATAACAAAAGAAGGAAAAACCATAGACCTAAAAAGTTATGAAGAATGTAAATAGAAGTGGAGTGATACAAATGACAATAGAACAAAAACTAGAAAGAAAAATAAATAATATAGTGCAAATAACACGGAGAATGGCCAGAAGAGATAGAAATAACACAAGAGGAATATAATCAGCTATCAAAAGAAGTACAACAAGAAGTAAAAGGCTTTACAGAGGTATTAGATAAAAATAAACAGCCACTTAATAAATTTATGAACGTTAAATTAAAAATAAAAGAGTAGGGAGGTACAAATGACAGAAAAAGAATCTAAAAAAGAATTATATTCTTATTTACATAGTAAAAAGCTTGAAGAAAGAAAGTTAAACCAGATAGAAGAAGCAAAAGCAAAGTTAACAAAAATAACAACCGTTTTAGATGGATTACCTAAGCGGAAGACCAGATAATGACAAGATGAGCAAAAATATAGCAAGGTTATTAGATTTAATAAGTGAACATATAGAAATAATGGCAGATGAAGAATTAAATTTAATTATCATAACTAATAAAATCAAACAAGTAGAACAACCATATAGGAACATATTAGAATTAAGATTTGTGGAAGGTATGAAAGTAGAGGAAGTGGCAGTTGAATTAGATAAAGAATATCGATATACAAAGAAATTAATAAAAAAAGCTATAATGAAATATGCAGATTTATAAAAAAGACACCTTTTGTGCCTTTTATGACACCCTTTTAATATGTTATATATATAATTGAGAAAAATGTAAGCAGAGAACAAAGAGTAAGTACAAGCCTTTTTTGTATTTACTCTTTTATTATGTGTTATTACCAGTATGCTAGGTAACTGATAATATAAAAGCGAGTAGTTTTGCCAAATCACCACCTTTTAGGAATATATTAGTTAAACAATAAAGAACTTTCCTAGCTAGTTCTAATATAAATTATAGATAGTATGCAGTGATATATATAAATTGCAATGGGAACATAAGGTTAAGATATTAATTCTATCACAGAGAATAAAAGTATCAAAATTTCCAAGAGGTTCGGCTCGTAAGCTAAAGGTTATAGGCTGTGATGATACCAGAAACCCAAACGGTATGAAGTAGCTCTTTGTACAAGCCGTTATATCATTGCATAGTGTTTATAAGAAAAGAGGTAATCTTATGACGAATGAAGAAAGATATCAAAAGTACATACAAGAACATTGTAAAAACTGTAAAAACAGAAAAACAAATCTATGTAATATAAGAATATCAACAATAGAAAATATAGTAAGAACAAAGTGTGAGTATTATGAAAGAGAAGATTAATCATGCAGAATGCATGAAAAGAAAATGCAGCGAATGTAAATATTATGATGAGTGTTTTGAGTATAAAGAAAAAAAGGGAGGAATAAAAAATGTTAGAAGGAAAAGTATTAAAAGATTTTAATGATAAGGAAAACAACTTAAAAAAGTATGCGGTAGGAAAGAAGTTTAAAGCAGAGGATAAAAGATACAAAGAATTAGAAGAAAAAGGATTTGTAGGAGAAGATAAAGAGGTAACAAGTAAAAACGACAAGTAGGTGAGGAGATGGCTAAGTATGATTGGAAACAGTTAGAAAAAGAATATATATTAAGTGATTATAAATCGGTAAGTTCATTTCTAAAAGATAAAGGAATAAAAAGAAATGGAAGTGTGCAACAAGCAGTAAAAGGCTGGAACGAGAAAAAAGTTCAAAAAGAGTTCAAAAAAGGTTCAAAAACAATAGAAAAAGTTATTGAAAAGGAAAGTGAAAAAGAAGCACAACAAATAGCAGATATAAAATCTATAGCAAATGATTTAGCACTTAATATTATAAAAGCAAATTTACAACTTGAAACCTATATTGTTAAAAAGAAGAAGAAAACAAAAACAGTTAAATACGATTATAAAGTCGGAAAACCACAGGAAGAGACAACGACAGAAAATGAAGAAATAGAAACTATGGACGGTATAGTTGATAGACAAGGATTAAAAATGTTAGCTTCTGCATTGAAGGATTTAAATGATATATTAAACAAATCAGAGGCAGAAAGTAAAGAAGATAAAATAAATAAATATTTATCTGCATTAGAAGGAGTAATAAAGAATGATTAATGAATTATATTCTCCTAAACAGCAATCAGTATTAGAGTTTTCACTCAATACTGACTTTTTTATGCTTATAAATCATGGAGCAAAAAGAAGTGGAAAAACTATTATAGATAATGACTTATTTTTATTTGAATTAAAAAGAGTTAGAAAAATTGCAGATAAATTAAATATACCATTGCCACAGTATATATTAGCTGGAGCAGATTTAGGGAGTTTACAAAGAAATGTTTTAAATGAATTAACAAATAAATATGATATTGAATTTAGACTAGACAAGCATAATAGATTTGTTTTATTTGGGGTTCAAGTTTGTTGTTTTGGTCATAGTAAAATAAATGATTTAGGTAGAATAAGGGGTATGACATCATTTGGAGCATACATAAATGAAGGGACAATGGCAAATAAGGAAGTACTATATGAGATAAAGTCAAGATGTTCAGGAGAAGGAGCAAGAATAATAATGGACACTAACTCAGACAGTCCTGAACATTATATTAAAAAAGATTTTATAGATAAAGCTGATGGAAAAATAATTAAAGAAGTGCATTGGAAATTAACAGATAATACTTTTCTAACAAAAAGATATATAGACAATATAATTGCTACAACACCAAGCGGAATGTTTACAGATAGAGATATAAATGGCTATTGGGTAACACCTGAAGGAATAATATATAGTGATTTTAACGAAAAAATACATTACATAGATAATATAGATGATATAAATTTTGTTAAATATATAGCAGGAGTTGACTGGGGGTATTCACACTTTGGAGCAATAGTGGTAATGGGAATAGACGATAAAGGTAACTACTATTTAATAGAGGAAGTAGCAGAACAATTTAAAGAAATAGATTTTTGGGTTAATGAAGCTAAAAGAATAAAAGCAAAATATGGTAATATTCCATTTTATTGTGATACTGCTAGACCAGAACATATAGATAGATTTAAAAGGGAACATATAAAAGCAATAGATGCCGATAAGGCAGTTGTAAGTGGAATAGAAGCAGTAGCAAAATTATATAAAGCAAACAAATTATACATATTAAAACCAGCTATAAAAAGATTTAAAGATGAAATATATATGTATGTTTGGAAAGAAAAAGCTGATGAACCGATAAAAGAATTTGATGATGTACAAGATGCTATAAGGTATGCGATATATACATCACAAAATAAAAAGCAAATTACATTTGGTTACAACAGAATTGTATAAGGAGGATAAAATGTCAGTAGTAGAAAGAATACAATATTCAGATGAATTTTTAGACAAGAAAAATATATCAAATAATATAAATATATTGTGGGGAAAAGCAATACCGATATTACAACATAGGAAATACTTATATGACAGATATACAAGAAAATACGATACAAGCGATGTAATAGTAGCACTAGAGTTTTATATATCTACTATTGCAAGTGGATATTTTGGTGGAAAAGAACCGCAATACAAAGTAAAGAAAATAAATGAAACACAAAAGGGAATATTACAAAAAATATTTAAAAAAGTGTTTGGAGATAAAAATAATCCAAAAGAATTTCAAACTATCATCGATTATATTACAAAATATAATGACAATGGTAGTTTTTTCTATGACTGTGTAAAAGATTATATAAATACTGGTGCTTGCTATGGACTAGTATATGAAAATAAAGATAATGAAGTAGTATATGCACATACAAGCAGTTTAACAAGTGTTGCGATATGGAACTATGAAACACCAGCACAAAAAATAGGACTGTTAAGATACTGGACAGAGAACTCAAATAATGGTGGACTAGATATACACTTAGAATTAATTACTAAAGACTATAAAAAACATTATATAAGTGGAATAGAAACAACTACAATAAATAAAGATACAGAAGTAGATTTTAAAGAAGAACAAGAAGAAGATAAACCTGTATTATGGAATGATATTCCAATATTTGCAGTAGAGAATCCTGATGGATTAGCATTATTTGAAAATGTAATTACATTGATTAAGAAGCATGAACAAGTAATAAAAAATAATGCGAACATATTTCAATATAATGATAATGCTAAATTAAAAATAACAGGATTTACACCACAGAACGACCCATTAATAGAAGTAACTGATAAAGATGGAAAAACAACAACAATTAAAAATCCAGAAAGAGAAAAAGAAGATGAAGCAATATTAAATGCAAAGGTATTCTATACTCCAGACAACACTGGAGATATAGATTGGGTAATTAAAAATGTAGATGATACAGCATCAGAAAATCACAAAAAAACTTGTTTAGATTTACCATTAATGATAAGCGGAGTGCCTAATGTAACAGACCAAGGTTTTACAAATGCAGATAATTCAAGTGCATTAGAAAAGAAGTTCTTTCCATTAGATCAAGTGTTACAACAAGCAGATAAACTGTTTAAAAAAGAACTACTAAGAATGTGGGAAATTATAACAGATAGAATTAATTTAAAAAAGAATACTGAATATGACTTTAGAGATATAGAAGTAATCTTAACTAGAAATTTACCAACTAACAATCAAGAAATAGTAGATAATTGGTTAAAATTAAGAGGATTGCTAAGTGATAAAACAGTAATAGACCATTTGCCTTATGATCTAGACAGTGAAAGTGAATTGGCAGAGATGGATGCTCAAAATGAAGCCAATATGCAAAAGAATATGGAGAATATGCAAATGTTAGGAAGTGAACAAAATGGACAAGATATGGGAGTTTCACAATCAAAAGATAGTAGAACTAAAAAAGATATATCAAAGAATAAACAAACAGACACAAAACAACCTACAAATGATATTCAAAACATTAAAGCTAAACAATAGTAATTTATATAGCATATCAGATATTAAAACTAAAAATATGGTAAATACATATATAGAAGAATGGAAAGACAAAGGCTTGTTAAAGGAACATTTTGGGCTTTTAGCAAAAAACATATATAGCAGAACTAGAGTAAAAAACAATGAAATACTAGAATTATTAATATATGGAGCATATATAGAAGAACAAAGCAAACTAGATGAATATGAAAAGCAAATAATGTATGATGATATAAATTATTATTATCAAGAAGGTCAAAAAGAAGTATTAAATGCACAGAATAAGAAAAAGCCAATATCAATTATAGATATGGCTTTATTTTTATATCTATTAGAACAAGCTAATTTAGAACAATATATTCAAATGACAATACAGTATAATGTTCAACAAATATATAAACAGTGTTTAATAAATATTCAACAACAAAAAGAGCTAGAAATTGAAAATAATGAGTTTCAAAGGATAATAAATCAACAGCAAAATACAAAGTTGTGTATAAACAATGATAAAATATCAGGATTTATGGATAATCAGTTAATAGGTTTAAATAATCGAGCTAAAATTGAAGGGATAAAAGAATTAGATAATAATGCAAAAGTAAGATTTATTGCAATAACTGATGGAAAAGAAACAGATATGTGCCATAGTTTAGATGGACAAATATTTTATATAAATAAAGAAAATATATTTAATAGATATTATGGGGAAACACAAAAAGATTTAAGAATAGAAAGAATAAAGTGCAAAGGATTAGTAGTAGGATTAAATCTTCCTCCAATATCCCATCATTTTCATTGGTGCAGAAGTACAATTATATATCAAATATAAATATATAGGAGGTGTAAAAAATAGGAATTACAGCAATAATATGTGGAACTATAATAGTATTAGCAATTTTAGGAAAAGATGATGACAAAAAATAGGGGGGAAAAGTGTTAAACGAAGTAGATAAAGAAAGTTTGAAATACGATATATTAATTAAATTTTGTGAAAAACATAATATAACAGACATAGATTCACATTATTATATAAAATTAGCATATGAAAACCTAAAAGATAAAGTAGACAATAAAACTATATTAGATTTTTTAGAAAGTACATATCTAGCAATGGAAGAACATTTTTTCACAAAATACTATAAATAAGTTATTAAAATTTTATAATTATAAATCAAAGACGTAGACGTACGTCTTATTTTTATGCCGTTTTATCGTAGTAAGGCTTAATAAAATAAACGAAATACAAAGTAACAATTTGGGATTAAATGAACAAATTGGGGCAAGGAGAACAAAATGGAAGATGAAAAAAAAGAAGTTGGGGCAGAAGCAACAACA
>CAQRYF010000016.1 GCA_948875265.1 uncultured Clostridia bacterium | reverse complement strand
TTCCAGTTCACGTTTTTTTTGAGAGCTAATTTGGGACTACTTTTTCAGCAGCCTCAAAAAAAAGGAAGACCTTTTACAGACATAAAGTTTTGGAAAGATGGGAAAACATACGCTATTACAAGGGATGATTTTGAATTGTTTTCTGATTGCTTTTGCTCTAATAAGGTAAAAGGAAATGTGAAACTTGTTTCACCTATAGTAGACCAAACAGAACTCTCAAACGGAATAACAGTATATACTTTTATGTCCGAAGAAGGGTTAGTATATGGCACATCAAGACCAAGCTTAGAAGAAGTAACAGAACAGACAACAGAGGAATAATTTTCTTGAAGAAGAGTTCATTATGAGCTCTTTTTTTTATATAGTAAAACTACTTATTCTATTAAAATCCTTGAAAACTCTAAGAAAATAATATATAATGGCATAGATAAAAAGATGAACAACGGGATAACTGACGAAATTATAAAAAAGCAAAACCGTTGTAAATGGGAGGAGATAAAATGCTAAATGCAAATGGCGTTACAGTTAGATTTGGAAAAAGAGTTCTATTTGAAGATGTAAATATAAGATTTGGAAAAGGAAATTGTTATGGAATAATTCGGCGCAAATGGTGCTGGTAAATCTACATTTCTTAAAGTATTGTCAGGAGAAATAGAACCAAGTAAAGGAGATGTAAGTTTAGATAAAGGAGAGAGACTTTCTGTTCTAAAACAAGATCACTTTGCTTTTGAAGATTATACAGTAATAGATACAGTGATGATGGGAAATAAAGAATTATATGACATAATGAAAGAAAAGGATGCAATATATGCAAAACCAGATTTTTCTGAAGAAGATGGTATGAAAGCCGCAAAATTAGAAGAAAGATTTGCAGAACTAGATGGATGGAATGCAGAGTCAGATGCAGCAATGCTTTTAAATGATTTAGGAATAGTTCCAGAAAATCATTATAAATTTATGAAAGAAATTGAAGCAAGAGAAAAAGTAAAAGTATTACTTGCACAAAGTCTATTTGGGAATCCAGATGTGTTGTTATTAGACGAGCCTACAAATGACTTAGACTTAAAAAGTATTAATTGGTTGCAAGATTTCTTAATGGATTTTGAAAACACTGTAATAGTAGTATCACATGATAGATATTTCTTAAATAAAGTGTGTACACATATAGCAGATGTAGACTTTGGAAAAATAAAAGTATATCCAGGAAATTATGATTTTTGGTATGAATCAAGTCAATTAGCATTAAAGCAAGCTAGAGAACAAAACAAAAAGAAAGAAGAAAAAATTAAAGAATTACAAGACTTTATTGCAAGATTTAGTGCAAATGCTTCAAAATCAAAACAAGCAACATCAAGGAAAAAGACATTAGAAAAAATCGAATTAGATGAAATAAAACCATCTAATAGAAAATACCCATATGTAGACTTTAAGCCAGATAGGGAACCAGGAAGAGAAATTTTACAAGTGAAGAACATATCAAAAACAATAGATGGAGTAAAATTATTAGATAAAATATCTTTTGATGTAAAACAAGGAGATAAAATTGCATTTTTAGCAGATAACGAACTTGCAAAAACAGTATTGTTCCAAATAATTGCTGGAGAATTAGAGCCAGATGAAGGTGAACTAATATGGGGAACAACAATCACACAAAATTATTTTCCAAAAGACAACAACTACTTATTTGAAACAGATGAAAATGTAACAGAATGGCTAAGAAAATATTCAAAAGATCCTGATGAAACATATGTAAGAAGCTTTTTAGGTAGAATGCTATTCTCTGGAGACGAAGCATTAAAAGAAGCAAAAGTATTATCAGGAGGAGAAAAAGTAAGATGTGTACTTTCAAAAATAATGCTATCAGGAGCAAACTTCTTAATATTTGATGAACCAACAAACCATTTAGATATGGAAAGTATAACATCAGTAAATGAAGGAATGAAAAAATTTATAGGAAACATCTTATTTACATCACATGACCATGAATTAACACAAACAGTAGCAAATAGAATTATAGATATTAAGGAAAATGGAAGTGTAATAGATAGAGAAGTTACATATAACGAATATCTAGGAATTGAATAATTAATGATTTTGGGGACGGAGGAAAAAGTCATTCTATAAATTTTTAGAATGTGTGTCATATGATATTTTGTAATTTAAAATAATATAAAAAGGGGAAAAGATTTAATAGAAAGTGAGTGATTATTATTCCAAGAATAGCACGAAAATATCTTGAAACCTCTTTTTTTCATGTAATGGTGCAAGGTATTAATAAAGAATATATATTTGAAAACGAAAGATATATAAATAGATACATACAATTAATGAAAAGAAACTTAGAAGGTAAAGATTTAGAAATAATTGCTTTTTGTATCATGAACAATCATGCGCACTTATTGATAAAAGTAGAAAATATAAAAGAATTATCAAAATACATGCAAAAAATAAATAGTACTTATGCTAAATATTATAATTACATGGAAAATGAGAGAGTGGGGTATGTATTCCGCGATAGATACAAGAGTGAACCTATAATGGAAAGAGGACAATTAATCCAATGTGTTAGATATATTCACCAAAATCCTGTTAAAGCAAATATGGTTAATTATGCGACAGAATATAAATATTCTTCTTATAACGAATATAGAAGTAAAATAGAAAGGTATAATATGCAAAAAGAGCACATATTTACAAAAGAAGAACTTGAATTTATTTGTAATTCAAATACTTATTGCTATGAACAATTTTTAGATATTGATATAAATATTGAGGAAAAAATTAATAATGCAATATCAGAATTTATTAAAAAAGAAAATAGAAAAGTGTTTGAAATATTTGAAAAAGATGATATACTAAAGAAGTTGATAAAATATCTAAAAAGTGAAAAAAACATTAAATATACAGATATTATGAGAAGGTTAGATATAACAAAGGGGACAATGGAAAGATTAAAAAAATAGCTCAAGTTGTAGAAATACATTTTAAAAGAAACAATGATTTTTTCCTCCGTCCCAAAAATCATGGAAAGGAAGTAAATAATGGATAAGATAATTAAAATAATAGCTGAGGAATTGAATATTAAAGTATCTCAGGTTGAGAATACAATTAAGCTGATTGATGAAGGAAATACAATACCATTTATTGCTCGTTACAGAAAAGAAGTGACAGGTGGATTGAGTGATGAGGTTCTTAGAGATTTGGGAGAAAGATTAACATATTTAAGAAATTTGGAGCAGAGAAAAGAAGAGGTAATTAAGTCAATTGATGAGCAAGGTAAATTGACAGATGAGATTTTACAAGCTGTAGCAATTTCAAAAACATTGGCAGAAGTAGAGGATGTTTATAGGCCATATAAGCAAAAAAAGAAAACTAGAGCAACTGTAGCAAAAGCTAAAGGATTAGAGCCATTGGCTGAAATTATAATAGATCAAACTGAACAGAAAGATATTAGTGAAATAGCAAAAGGGTATATTAATTTAGACATTTTATCTGAAGAAGATAAGAAAAATAAAGATAAAGTAGTAGCAACTGTAGATGATGCAGTTCAAGGGGCTTTGGACATTATAGCTGAAAGTATTTCTGATAATGCAAAATATAGAAAGGAAATAAAAAGGTTATGCTATAGAGAAGGTTTAATTGTAACAAAAGCTTCTAATCAAGAAGAAAAATCAAATTATGAGATGTATTATGAATATCAAGAGGCAATTAGATTTATTCCAAGTCACAGAATTTTAGCAATAAATCGTGGAGAGAAAGAAGAATTTTTGAAGGTTAAATTAGAAAAGCCTGAAGATAAGATTTTAGCGTATATAGAAAGGGATATTATTAAAGGTGAAACACAATTTACGAAGATGCTAAAAGAAACAATTGCTGACAGCTTTAAAAGATTAATAGAACCATCAATAGATAGAGAAATTCGTAGTGATTTAACAGAAAAGGCAGAAGAAAAAGCAATAAGAGTATTTGGACAAAATTCAAAGCAATTATTATTAGGAGCACCTATAAAAGGTAAAACTGTAATGGGATTTGACCCTGCATATAGAACTGGCTGTAAAATTGCTGTTATTGATGAAACGGGAAAAGTCTTAGATTATACAACAGTATATCCTACTGCTCCACAAAACGATGTAGAAAATGCAAAAAAAGAACTTCTAAAGTTAATTGAGAAATACAAAGTAGATATGATAGCGATAGGAAATGGAACAGCATCAAGAGAATCTGAGATGTTTGTAGCAAATATGATAAAGGATGCTTCAAGATCTGTTCATTATGTGATTGTAAGTGAAGCGGGAGCATCTGTATACTCAGCTTCAAAACTTGCAACAGAAGAATATCCAGATATAAATGTTTCTATAAGAGGGGCTATATCAATTGCAAGGAGATTACAAGATCCTTTAGCTGAACTTGTAAAAATAGATCCAAAAGCAATTGGAGTTGGACAATATCAACATGATGTAAATCAAAAGAAGTTGCAAGAAAGTTTGACTGGTGTGGTAGAAGATAGTGTTAATAAAGTAGGAGTGGATGTGAATACAGCAACACCATCATTGCTTTCATATGTATCAGGTATTAATAATACAATTGCTAAAAATATTGTCAAATATAGAGATGAGAATGGAAAGTTAAAAAATAGAAAACAATTGTTAAAGGTTCCAAAGCTTGGTAAAGTAGCATTTGAGCAATGTGCTGGATTTTTAAGAATTCTAGATGGAGATAATCCACTAGAAGTGACTGCAGTTCACCCAGAAAGTTATGAGATAACAGAAAAGTTACTTAAAAAATTAGGGTTTAATAAAAATGATTTAAAAGATAAAGAAAAGTTAGGAGATTTAAGAAATAAACTAAAATCGCTAAATGTCATAGAAGTTTCAAAAGAATTAGAAGCAGGAGAAATGACATTAACAGATATAATATCAGAACTCTCAAAACCAGGAAGAGATCCTCGTGAAGATATGCCAAAACCAGTATTACGTAGTGATGTATTAAAGTTAGAAGATTTAAAAGAGGGAATGGTATTAACAGGAACAGTTAGAAATGTTATAGATTTTGGTGCTTTTGTAGATATTGGTGTAAAACATGATGGATTAGTGTATATATCTGAGATGAGTGATAAATTTATAAAAAATCCATCTGATATTGTGTCAGTAGGAGATGTTGTAAAAGTTAAAGTAATAAAAATAGATATGGAAAGACAAAAAGTAGGTTTATCAATGAAGGTATAAATAAAAAACAAATAGAAGAGAGATGAAAAATCTATCTTCTATTTGTTTTTTATGGTAACATATAGTATAATTTTAATATATTAAGCTGAAAATCCTTTTAATATGCATGTTGTCAGAGTGTATATTTGTAACTATTAATCTATAATTAGAAAAGGAGAACTGGAATGAAAAAAGTAAGAACCATAGGAGTTGTGATACTTAGTGAGGAAGAGAGAGTTAATGATAATGTATGGGAAGAAATTGAAAGGATTCTTATAGAATTAGAATACGAAGCAAAACAATCAAATCAAAATAATGATACAATTATTTTCCATACATATGGAATTAATAAAGATATCTCTATAGATGATATTCATACTATAGTATATAAATTTGAAGAAACATTCAAAGTAACATCGTTCAGATTTGATGCGCAAGAAGATGAATGGAATCAAGAAAAACCATCACTTTTACTGAAAGTACAAATTTAAAATTAACATTCAGTTTAATAATTTTATCTGACAAAAAACCTTCACAAAAATGAAGGTTTTATTTTATTTTATATATTCAATTTTAAAAATGATTTTTTCCTCCGTCCCAAAAATCATTATTTATATTTCTCTTGGATTTGTTCGATTTGGTCAAAGTGGTTTTTTAAAATATCTAAAAAAGCATCAGTCAATTCTGGATCGAATTGAGTTCCTTTGTATTTTTCAAATTCAGATATTACTATGTCTATAGAAAGAGAGTCTCTATAAGTTCTTCTTGAAGTCATAGCATCAAAGCTATCGGCTATGGCAGTAATTCTAGCTAAGTATGGAATGTCATTGCCTTTTAACATTCCTGGGTAACCAGTTCCATCATATTTTTCGTGATGATGTTTTACAATTGGAATTATATCTTTAAAGATAGTTGCTGTTGATAAAATGTGAGCACCTATTGAAGGATGGTTTTTTATTTCTGAATATTCAGAGTCAGTTAGTTTTGTGTTTTTTTGCAAAATAACGTCTGGAACACCGATTTTTCCAATATCATGAAATAATCCACCTATTTGTAATGATTTTATTTCTTCTTCTGAAAGACCGACTTTTTTACCAAGTAGAACAGACAGTTCTGATACTCTATCAGAATGGCCCCTAGTATAAGTGTCTTTTGCTTCAACTGTATATCTTAAAGTTTCGATGCTTTCTAAGTATGCTTTTTCTAATAAGTCATATGTATTTTTTAGTTCTGTATTTATTTTTGTAATTTCTTTCATCTGAGCAATAGATTTTATGCCAGATTCAATCAATAATAACAATTGGTCAAACTTATCACTTTTTTCACAATAGCCTTGAATGTCAAGTCTTCTAATTGTATCTAATGGTGGTGCTAAGTCTTTATGACCTGTTAATAATAATATATAAAGTTCTTTATCAAATTTTCTTATTTCTTCAACAACTTGATCTCCATGGAAAGGAGTCATAATAAAGTCTAAAATCATTAAATCAAAGTGTTCATTTTTAACTTTTTCTATAGCTTCTTGGGGATTAGTTACACCAATAAAGTTATAACCAGATCTCTTCAAGAATATAGATAAAGAATCTATAATTCCTTGTTCATCATCAACAGCAATGATTTTATAATTAGTATTTTCCTTATTTTCAATATTTTGTAAGCCTTTTCTCATATAATCACCCCATTAAAGATTTGTTATCGACATTATATTAATAATTTACCTAAAAATCAAGCTTTTTAGGTAAAAAAGTGATCTTTGATAACATAAAAAAAGCCTGAATTTAGATAGACAGACTTTTTAATTTGAATTTTTATATTGGTAATATAATACTAAATGTACACCCTTTTCCTTCTTCTGATTCAACACTTATAGTTCCATTGAAATTTGCTCTAATTGTAGAATAAGACATATATAGGCCTAGTCCTGTACCGTTTTTTCCTTTTGTTGTAATCATTTCTTTAAATAACTTTTCCTTAACCTTTTTTGGTAATCCATTTGCATAGTCTTTAACAGAGATAACCAAATTATTATTTTGTTTTTCTACAATCAAATCTATATTTTGTTCTGGTTTGCCATTATATGCTTGTATAGAGTTGGAAATCATATTATTAATAACTTGCACTAAACTATTAACATCACCGTTTATTATTAAATTCTCATCAGTTTTCATAGAAATATTTAAATAAATTATAGCATTTTTTAATTCATGTTTCATTAAAATGTTAACACGTTTTAATAATTCACCTACAGTAAAGGAGATGTCTTCTTCATTTGATAATGCAACAGCTTGACCTTTAACAGCAGTAATAACATCTGACATATATTCTGTATAATTCTTGATTTTTATAACCCATTCAGACATGTCTGAGGCTATTTCATGATGATCTTGATTGTTTACTTCAGGGTCGCCAATAGAGGAGTCATATTCTTTTATTAAATCATTCAATCCTTCTGCTGCACCTGATATGGACATAATAGGAGTTTTTAAGTTATGTGCAATACCACCAATTAATTGTCCAAGTGATGCTAAACGTTCTTTTTCCATCAAAGTTTCTTGGTTGTTGTGGATTTGATTAACATAAGTTTTAGTCAATTTTTTAATCTCATTAAAAGCAGATGTCAAATCACCAATTTCATCATTAGAAGTAATAGGTAGATTGTTAGCATATATTACATCTTTAGAATTTGATATTTTTTTCATTCCATTTACAACACTATTAATATCATTACTTAAATCTTTTCCGATATATAAAATAAACAAGCTATTAATTAAAATTAATAATGCTGCAATTAAAATAAATGGAGTGATAAAAGTGTTAGCAAATACAAAATAGCGAATTCCTACAAAATATTCTCCTTCAGTGGTATTTAACTTAACAACAGAGCCTTCTCTATTTTGACCATAATATTCATAAGTGTAACCATCCATTTCTTCATAAAAGTCCATAGTATAAGTGACAAAGAAATCATTCAATTCTTCAGGAGAATCATAAATTGATCCATCTGTAGCAGACATAATAAAAGTATGATCACCTTCTGATTTTAGTTCAATAGATTGTAAAGTTTCTTTTATTTGTGATAGTTCATAAACTTTATCATCTGGAAAAGTTGCTAATAATTCCTGACGATAGAAATGATTCAATAAATCACCTTTTTCTACAGTCATAAGGGACATTGAAACAAGCAAAATAATAACAAAAGAATATAAAAACAGAGGTGAAATTTGAATAAGTAATTTTTTATATAGTTGTAATCGAATTCCGTTTATTTCATTTTCAGTTAATTCTGCTGTTTCTATTAATTTATGAGTGAAAAAGTTCTTGCTTAACATGTAAGAAAAGATAGCAAATACAGAACTAAATGAAAATACAACAGTCGAAATTCTAAGAACTAATTCAAGCTCTGTATTAAATGCAAAAAGCAAAATTGCAACAATAATAGTAGGGACGAACAATTCAAACAAAAGCATCAAATGAGGATAGTTAAAGGCTTTTTTTCGAATTGAGTCAATATTTTCTTTATTAGCAGATAGAGATAATCTACTATAAACAAATCTAAATGCAGTATACAATAAAATTAGCAAAACAGTAATTAAAATTAAAAACTGATGAGAATATTTTATACCTACGATTTCTATTTGAAAATCATTGTCAGTTGAATTTGGCGGATAATTCAAAACTAAAGGTAATGTAAAATATAAAATAGCAGCTATAAATATAAAAATCAAGGTATTTACAAAAGCTAATTTTTTACCAGTATTAATTTGAAACAACTTATTAAGTTTCATTTGTGTTACCCCCTATAAACTTTTTTTCTTTTAAAAAGGTTAATATTTTTGTAATATATAAAACATCAACTTTTGGCCATTCTAGATTTAGGCTTTTTAATTTGCAATTTGTATTTTCATTATAAAGATTAATGTTATTATAATTAAATACATTAGCAATATAACTAGTAATTCCAAAGTAATTGGAGTTCGAATTAGACAATTTGTTTCTGAATACTTCCATAGAAGATGAGGTTAACTCTAACCCTAAATTATTCAATATTTTGATTAAGTCGCTGCAAACAACATAATTATTATTAAATAAGTGATAAATTTCTATATTATTACTTTGGTGTTTTAATAAATGTACAATAAAGTTAGCACAATAATCAACAGGAGTAAATTCAAAAGGAAAGTCTAATAATTCATTTGGAATAACTCCTAAAGAAATGAAAGCAGATAAACGGTTTAAAAATGCATTTTCATTAAAGTTTTCTTGAAAAACACCATCACTATAACGATTGGTAATTGTTCCAACACGATAAATGCTAGCAATTAAGCCATCCTTCTGGCAAGCATCTAAAATTAATTTTTCTGCTTCAAATTTGCTTCTAACATATACATTTTGATTATATTTTTGGCCAATATACAAATCAGTTTCTCTAAAATCAGATTTTGGTGTATCTACTAATCCAAAACCAGAAACAGACATAGTTGAAACATAATGTAGAGGAATAGAAAATTGTTTACAAAAATCTAAAATTTTACTAGTTCCACTTACATTTGTTTTATTAAATATATCGTAATTCCCATAATGCTTTACAATTGCTGCAACATCAATAACACAGTTCCCCTTTTTTCCTAACTCTTGGTACATATCATCTGAAATTCCCATATTTTCTTCTAGAATGTTTCCTGTGATTACTTCAATTCTATCTAAATAAGAATAAACATCTAAATTAGGAAAATAAAAACTTAGTTTTTCTTCTAATCTTCTCATTGGAAGCACATTATCTTTTTCTCTAATAATGCAGAAAATTTTACTGTTAGTATGCATTAATAAATTATATAAAATGTGAATTCCTAAGAAACCTGTTGCACCAAAAAGAATAATATTCTCATAATTTAGATTATTATTTTCTAATGGATAAACAATAGATTTTATATTTGGATAATTTGTATTAGCTAAATAAGAGATTTCTTCATTAGTATCCAATAGAAAATCAGATAATTCACGAATTGTTTTATAATCATAAAAATTTTGAGTATTAATATGAATTCCTCTCGAAAATAGAATAGATTGAGCTTTTATTAATAGAAGAGAATCCATATAATAATCAAAGAAATTATCAGATACACTCATTTTTGAATCTAATTCTAATATATCTGAAAATACTTCTTGAATTAGTCTTTCTAAGTCATTTTTAGGTGCTACGTATTCTTTTATCTCTTTTTTAGGAATAGGTAAACTTGATTTATTAACTTTTCCATTAATTGTTAAAGGAATTGCATTAACTTTAATAAAATGATTTGGAATCATATAATTTGGTAAAAAGTCAACTAAATATTGTTCTAAATTAGAAATTTCTTTTTCAGCTACATAATAAGCACAAAGCATATGATGACCATCTATTGTTAATAAAGTAGAGAATGCATCTTTAATTAAAGGATGAGTTAATAAACTAGATTGAATTTCTCCTAGTTCAATACGATAACCATTTAGTTTGACTTGAAAATCAATACGCCCAAAATATTCCATAACACCATTTGAATATAATTTAGCGAGATCTCCGGTTTTGTAAAGCAATTCCCCATCTTTAAAAGGATTATCAACAAATTTTTCTTTTGTTTTTTCTTCTTCTGTGTAACCTTGTGCTAAGCAATTACCACCAATATACATTTCTCCTAAGGAACCAAAAGGTAATAATTCTTGTTCTTTGTTTAGAATGTATATATTAGTATAATCAATTGGTTTACCAATCGGAACAGAAGAATAATCATCATTATTATTAAACTCATAAATCATACAACCAACAGTTGCTTCTGTTGGACCATATTCATTATAAATATGGATTTTATGAGTAAATTTATGAGTGATTTTTGTACAGATTTCTTTTGTTAAAATATCTCCACCTAATATAAATTTTGTAACAACACTGTTCTGTAAGTCAATATCCTGAAGAAGAGAAAAATGGGCAGGCGTCAATTTAATAATCTGAACTTTTTTATCATCTATTATTTGCTTTAATAGTAAATATGCATTTTCATTTTTATAGATATAAATAGCATTACCAGAACAGATTGGTGTATAAATAGAAGTTACAGTTAAATCAAATGCTACTGACGAAAACAAAGGAAAGTTAGTTACTTCATTTCCTACATATTGTTTCATTGCCCAAGTAATATAATTACATAAACTTTTGTGAGTAATTTTAACACCTTTTGGTTTTCCAGTGGAACCAGAGGTATAAATAATATAAGCCAAATCACATGGATTAATTGTTGTTTCGATAGAAGGATAAGCATTATCTAAACAAATATTATTTAAATCGATGTCTAAAACTAAATCAGACTTTAGTTGCAAATTATCTAAAGTATTAGAACATTTTAAGACTTTTTTAGATTTACTATTTTCAATAATGTATTCTATTCTTTCAGTAGGGTATTTAATATCAATTGGAATATAACAAGCACCTACCTTTTGAGCAGCTATAATACTAGCAATAAATTCAATTGAATTTTCAAAAGCTAAACAAATAGAATCATTTTTTTCAACCTTATTTTTTTGTAAAAGTGCTGCTATATAATTAGATATATTATTTAACTGTTCATAAGAAATTATATGACTTCCATCACTAATTGCAGTTTTATTAGGATTTTGCCTCAATTGCTTTTTAAACATTTCATAAACAGAACAGAAAACAAAATCTTCTTTTGATATAGAATTATATTTATTCAATAAATAATTTTTTTCATCAGGAGTAACAATTTCAATTTCACTAATTGTTTTATTAGGATTTTCCATAATTTGCTTAATCATATATAATAATCTTTTATGTAATAACTCAATTTCTTGAACAGTAAAGAGTTCTTTTTTAAAATCATAATATAAATTAATCATTCCAGTATCATCAATATCATATATATGAATATCAAGATTGTTAACCAGACAATGATTAAATAACCACTTAGAATTATAAGGGATTTCACAGTCATTTTTGTGGTTTCGTGCATTTTGATATGATAAACAAACATCAAAAAGATTTTTTGTTATATTATGTTTTTTTCTTACATTATCCAATATTAAATCATAAGGATATTTTTGATGCCTAAAAATTGCAAATTCTTTTTTTGTAATAGAATTTAAAAAGTCAATGCAATTAAGATTCTTTGAGACTTCTGAGTAAAAAGGAACAGTACTAATAAACATACCTGTCATGTTCTTTTCACTAAAATTACATCTATTTAATACAGGAGTCCCTATCATAGCGGAATTAGTATTATTTATTTTTGCTAAGTAAATACTTAAAACAGACATCCATAAAGAAAATAAGGAAATTTTATAATCTTTACAGAATTTAAGTAACTCATTTGTTTGTTCCTTAGAAAGAGTAAAACTTTTTCTGATTGCATCATAAGAATTGGATATAGAATCTTTTAAATAAGAAAAAGTAGGGTTATCCAATTCGGAGTTCCAAAAAATTTTTGATTTCTCAAATTTAGAACTTTCCAAATAATCTTTCTCAGATTTAATAAAGTCTAAATAAGAATATGTTTTTTCTGGTATTGGTTCACTATCATTTTTTAATAAATATGTATAATAAGACATGATTTGGTCAATTAAAAGACTCATAGTCCAAGCATCTGAAATAATATGATGTAAGTTAGCAATAAATCCACCAGTACCATCAGTATTTTTAAAAATAACAAAACGATATAAATCACTTTCTATTAAAGAAAATGGTTTTGTAATAATTGCTTGTTCTAAATCAGATAAATTTTGAGATGTACTTAACTCTACAACTTCTATATCTACAAAGGAATAATCTAAAATAATCTGCTTTGTTGATACTTCATCATTAACTAAATGAGTTCGAATTGAATCATTATTTTTTATAAATAAATTAATAGCTTTTTTTATTGCAGTTATATTTATTTTTTGTTTTATCTCTAATGTCCCACAAATATTAGATACACAAGTATCTTTATGAAATTGTTCAGTTAACAAAATTGACTTTTGTGGACTTGTTAAATCATATGTATCATTTTTCATAAAATAGTCACCTTTAATCTTATATTCTTACAAGGAATTATACATATAAATAAAAAAAAAAGCAAACTTTTTGGTAAAATTAGCAGAAATATATCAAAAAAGAGAATTTATAATAAATAGTATAAAAATTGTTTAAAAAGAGAGCTTATTGGAAAGAATATTTTTGAGGTGGCATAACTTGAAAAAAAAGAAGAAAATAAATAATGTAAAAAAAGCTTTAATCACATTTATAATATTACTAACAATATGGATATTGGGATTTTATATGTATATTACATACAAAAATATAGAAATAGATGAAAATAAATATACAGCACAAAAAGTACAATCCACATTAAATGAACAAACTGTGGAAAAATCAGAAGAGAATAGCAAAAAAGTAGCAGATATAATAGAAGAAACAACACAAAAAGTAGTAGGTATTTCAAAATTAAAAAATGCAGGAAATAGCATACTTTCAAAAAGTACAGAAAGTGAATTAGGACTGGGTACAGGATTAATAGTAACAGAAGATGGATATATTCTAAGTAACGAACATGTAACTGGAAGTAAATATAGTAAATGTTATATAACTCTAGAAAATGGAGAAAATTATGATGGAACAGTAGTATGGAGTGACACAGATATAGATTTATCAATTACTAAAATCAATGCTAAAAATTTATCATATGTAAATCTAGCTGATTCAAATCAAATAAGAGTAGGAGAAACTGTATATGCAATTGGGAATCCAATAGGATTTGAATTTAGAAGAACAGTAACTTCAGGAATTATTAGTGCTAAAAATAGAACAATTAAAATAGAAGAAAACGATAAGCAAGCATACATGACAAATTTAATACAAACAGATGCAACAATAAATCCAGGAAATAGTGGTGGACCGTTAATATATCCAAATGGAGAAGTGATTGGAATAAACACAGTTAAAATATCATCTGCAGAAGGAATAGGATTTGCAATACCAATTAATATAGTAAAACCAATAATAGAAAGCTTTAAAAATACAGGAAATTTCGAAGAAGCAACAATTGGAATATATGCATATGATAAAGAGGTAATTCCGTATTTAAGTAATAAATTAAATAATAATTTTCAAAAAGGAATATATGTAGCTCAAATTACCCCAAATGGGCCTGGGGATAATACGGATTTAAAAGAAGCGGACATAATTAATAGTATAGATGGAAAAGAGTTAAATACGATGAATGATTTAAGAGAATATATTTATACCAAAAAGCCAAATGATGAAGTATTATTGCAAGTTAGTAGAGGGAAGATAAGCAAGGAAATAAGACTAGTTTTAGGTAAAAAATAAAATCAGTATTTGTAATTCGTTCCTGTTTTGGGGTCGGGTCTTAAAATGGGAATGATATATATTTTTTATATAGTATATAGCTTTTATAAATTATATAAATGAAAATTAATTTATAACTTTTCCCATTTTAAGACCCGACCCCAAAACAGGAATTTTATTCTGTTGATTCTTCGATAAAATCGAATTTTCTAGAATAGTCTTTAGTTTCTTTATTTGATATATAAACTTCAGATTTATTCTTTTTTAAAAATTCAATAATTTGATATACGTCTATCCAAATTTCGTTTGGACTATCAACTTGAGACTCATCAAATATTAATTGCATTCCAAAATGAAGATGGGGGACATTTATATTGTTTACATTTTCTTTAATACTATATCCAGTCATACCAAGATATCCAATTACATCTCCTGCTTTTACCGATATCCCTTCTTCTAATCCCTCACTATATGGATGGTTTTTTCTTAGATGTGCATAATAGTAATATCTTTTACCATCAAAGCTTCTAATTCCAACTCTCCAACCACCATATTGATTCCAACCTAGGTTTTCAATAATACCTGATTCTACTGCTATAATTGGAGTTCCAATACTTCCCATTAAGTCGTTTCCTAAATGAGTTCGTTTAAATCCGTAAGATCTAGAATTTCCAAAATCGTCATAATGGCTAAAGTTATAGTTTTTTGCTATTGGTAGGAAAGCTTTTATTCCATATTTTTCTTGAAAAGATTTTGTGCCATCTTCATTTAATGTTTCGATTGAATAGTTTCCAATAAATCCATTTAAAACAGCAGAATAACTTTCTAAGTAGTAATCATAAAATTTTAGATCTTTAGTCAAGTTGGAGATATCACCATCTTCCTTGATTTTTTCTACTAATGTATTTAAGTCGTTTTGTTTAAAATTTTTAAAGTTACCACCATTTTTACAAGATAAGTAAGCTAAAAGTTCAATCCAATTATATTTGATTTTTTCATCTTTATTATGGGAGTCAATATCAAGCTTTGCAGTTAAGGATAGAGCCTCTGCTGTAACATTAAAATCAACCCATTTTATATAATTCTTTTTTTCTTCTTCAGTGCTAGTAATTTCATCTTCGTTAGCGAAGGATTTAAAAAGAATAATAAAAAATAATAATATGAATACAATAAAAAAGCATCCAATCAATTTTTTATTTAATTTTAAAGATTTTATTATCAATTAATTCACCCCATACAAATATATGGAAAAGTAAAAAAGAATATGATAAAATGCAAATATAATAATATTTATATAAATGAAAGGAATAAAGCTAATGAATAATTTTATGGGAAAAGCAATAATAAATGCTGAAAAAGGTATTGATAACAAAGAAGGAGGGCCATTTGGAGCAGTTATAATTGATAAAGACGGAAATATAATTTCAAATGGAAATAACAAAGTCATAAAGGAGAAAGATCCAACAGCTCATGCTGAGATAACAGCTATAAGAGAAGCCTGTAAAAAATTAGAAACTTATGATTTATCAAATTGTATATTATATACATCTTGTGAACCATGCCCAATGTGTTTATCTGCAATAATCTGGGCTAATATAAAAGAAGTATATTATGGATGTACAAAAGAGGATGCTGGTGAAATAGGATTTAGGGATGATATTATTTATGATTATCTAAAAGGGAAAAATAAAAAACTAATTAAATTAAATCAAATGAATAGAGAGGAATGTATAAAAGTTTTTGAAAAATACAAAAAGAATGATGGAATTATATATTAAAAGTTAACATAAGTATTGATTAGAAAGTTAATTTATGGTATAATATTGTTTAATTACTTTTTAGTGAAATAAAGTTTTATTAAATAAAAATATATGGAGAGAAAAAATGAGTGATTTAGTATTTTTTGATAAGTTTTATTTAGATAAAGAAAAGGATATTATAGTAAATTTATATAATTTAGAAGATGATGAAATGACATATATTTTAGAAACTCCTAATCATAACACGGGAAATTTAATTACTAATTTAGCTAAAATATGTGGAGTTAAAACTACTAAAAATGAAAATGATATGAAAATAATAACAGGAAAAATACCTGCAAGTATAAATGGAGATAATGAAGAGGTATATATATTTAGATTAGGTGGAATAAAAATTGCTAACATATATGCGAATGGAAAGATTGAAGTAAAAGTTACAATTCCAGCTATTTCAAAAACATTAATGTCACAGACAAAAGATTATAAATTAGATATAAACAAAACAATTGTAAAATCATATATATTAAAGAATTCAAAATTTAGAACAGATTTACATACACATATGAATGCAAACTTAACACCAGATGTATTGATTGCATTAGGAATTAAACATCAAATACGATATCCACTATATTATATAAAAAAATTAAACTTGAGAATGACAAGAAAACAAGAAAAAATAATTTATAAACAAAGAGAAGAAGTGGAAAAAAGGTTTCAAAATTCTGAGCTAAAAGGAAAGTATTTAATAAGAAGAGTTGATGATAATACATTTATAAATTTTGCAGATTTTATTTTAAATAATTTAGAAAACGCAGAATATAACATTGCAAAAATAAGAACAAGTTTATCAATATTAAAAGATGGACAAGCAGTTTTTACAAATTTAGAAAAGCTATATCTTTATAGATATGTATTTTGTAGGGGAATAGAGTACAAAACAAAAATTGATTTAAATCAAGAAAAAATAGAAAGAATTCCAGAAAGAGATATTAAAAATATCGTAAGAAAAATGATTAAAGATATGGAAGAAAATAGTAAATATAAAAATAATACATTATTCCAAGATAAGCTTTTATGGATTGCAAGAGAATATCAAAAACAAGGTATAAAATATACTGAAATTGCAGATACCAATTTAGTAAAATATGGAGAACCAGCAATTAAGCTACTTGAAGAAGTCCATGATGTAATGCCAAAAATAGAAAAAGAAACAGGTGTTGCTATTAGATTTTTGGTTGCTATAAGAAGGATTCCTTTAACAATTATTAAAGACCAAAAAACAAGCAATAATTATTTAAGAGAAAATTTAGATATATTAAAGGCTGTGGCTAAAGATCCATATGTTGTGGGAAGTGACTTTATTGGGGAAGAAATTAATGACATTAGTGAACTAAGACCTGTAATAGAAGAACTAGTACAATATACTGTTACAGAAGATCCAGATTTTACAATTAGAATTCATGCTGGAGAAAATGATAGCCTAAGAGATAATGTAGCAAAGTCAATTGAATGTGTAAAACAGAGTTTAAAGCAAGGGCAGAAAATGCCAAGAGTTAGATTAGGTCATGGATTATACACTGCTGATTTAAATTCTCCAGAAGGGAAAAAATTAATTAAAAATATGCAAGAAACAGGAGTAGTATTAGAGTTTCAATTGACATCAAATGTGAGACTGAATAATCTAAATTCTTTAGATAGACATCCATTGAAGACATATTTAAAAAATAATATAAAATGTGTACAAGGGACAGACGGATGTGGATTTTATGGTGTTGATACAATAGATGAACAACTAGCGCTTAGAAATTTATTAGAATTAGATGATGACGATTTTGAAAAGATGAGACAAACTGAGAAAGAAATATTAGAACATAGGGAAAGATATTTTATAGAAAAAAGTAAAAAGTTTGAGAAACTTTTAAATGGACGAACATTAAGAGAAACAATACTTAACTTAGAGGATGAAAATATAGAAAAAAATTCTAATAATGCTATAAAGATGAGAATCAACAATAAATTAGACTCAAAAACAGAATTAAAAGGCAAGATAAAATCATTACCTACAAATAAAATTCCAATTGTTATAGCAGGAGGAAGTTTCAATGCAATAGATAGGAATACAAAGCTTACTAAAGAAGGAAAAGAAATTTTAGTAGAATTAATAAAAAAAGTAAATTCTGAAAAGGCATATTTTGTTATTGGACATAAAATGGAAGGATACGAAAAGGCAATTATTGATATAGCAAAGGAATTAGATAAAAATATAGAAATTGATGCTATTATTCCTAAGGAAGTATCAAAAGAAATAAAAGAAAATCTAACAAATAAATATTTAAATGGAGTTTGTATATCAACTGAAAGTGAAGAAATGGGAATATATAAAAGTTTTAATTATGAAATATTTGAGCGTAGAAATTCTGTAGTTGTTGCTTTTGATGGAAATTCAGCAGTTGCAAATTTAGTTCAAGAGGCAAAAAACGGAAAAGGTAAGGCTAGAATATATGTAAATGAAGAAACTCCAGCACTTCAAGAAAAAGCAAAGTCACTACATGGATATGTAATTCCTTTTAATATTAGACAAAATATTGTAGATAGAATTTTAGAGGAAAATCCAGAAATCGCAGATGCAAACAATTTTGGAAATAATATGAATAAAAAGATTGATTTATAAGAAAAGAACGCTACTTTTATTAAAAGTAGCGTTCTTTTGGTGCACCAGGAGGGATTCGAACCCCCGACCTTCCGGTTCGTAGCCGAACACTCTATCCAACTAAGCTACTGGTGCATACTGTAATATTATACTTGTTTTCTTAGCCTTTTTCAAGCTTTTTTTGAAATTTTAGATATATTTTAAAAATTTTAAGTATGATTATTGTAAAAAGATATATATTGTGAAATAATATATAAAATAAATTAAACAAAAAAGGGGATTAAAATGAAAAAAACTTTAAAAATATTTTGGATATTTTTATTTAGTTTATTAATATTTGGATTAAGTAAAAACGTTCAAGCAAATTCAATAAATAAAATATCAATGGATATTTATATTGATAATAATGGAAATGCAACTGTTACAGAAATATGGAATTGTAATACCTCTCAAGGAACAGAAGTATATCATCCATATTATAATTTAGGAAATTCTGAAATAAAAGATTTAAAAGTAAGTGAAAATGGAACACAATATCAAACATTGTCATCATGGAATACATCTGGTTCACTTTCAAGTAAAGCCAATAAATGTGGAATAAATGAAATATCTGATGGAGTTGAATTATGTTGGGGAATAAGCTCATATGGCGTACATACATACAATGTTAAATACACAATAACTAATTTTGTATCTGAATTAACAGATTCACAAATGGTTTATTGGACACTTATACCATATGAATTTTCTAATTCGATAGGCAATGTATATATCAAGATTCATACAGATTTTAATATAGAAGATACTATTGATGTATGGGGATATGGAAATTATGGAGGAACGGCATATGTTTATAATGGATATATAGAAATGCAATCAGATGGAAGACTTGATACGGATGAGTATATGACATTACTAGTTAAATTTCCTTCTAAAACATTTAATACTACAAATAAGTTAAATAATGATTTTAATTACTATTTTGAAATGGCAGAAGAAGGAGCAGAAAAATATATTGATAATTCTGATAATGATTTACGGAGAAATATTAGGTGTGTTTTTTATAATTATTTTTACATCTATATTTATACCACTTATAATTATAGCAACTAAGAAATCAGAGGCATCAAAATTAGATTTTGGTATAGAAGGAAGATTCACACAAAAAGATGTACCTTATTATAGAGATATACCTTGTGAGAAAGATATTTTTAGAGCTTATTATATAGGATATCAATATGGATTGTTAAAAAATAAAACAGATTTGTTAGGAGCTATAATCTTAAAGTGGCTTAAAGAATCTATTATCAAAATTGAACAAAAAGAAGTAGGAAAGATATTTAAAAAAGAAAATACAGTAATAATATTAAATAAAATAAATCCAGAAACAGCTATAGAAAATATAGGAGAACAAAAACTGTTTAAAATGCTTTATGAAGCAAGTAAAGATGGAATATTAGAAAATAAAGAGTTTGAGAAATGGTGTAAGAATAATTATTCTAAAATACTTGAATGGTTTGAAGATATACTAAAAAACCAAAAGAATAAATTGATAGATTTAGGATTAGTAAAAATTGAAGAAAAATCAATATTTAAAGTATTTAAATATAATTCATATACAGCAACATCTAAATTAAAACAAGAAGCAATTGAATTAGCAGGATTAAAGAAATTTCTAAAAGAGTACACACTTATAAAAGATAGAGAAGCAATTGAAGTAGCAATATTTGAAGAATATTTAATATATGCACAAATGATGGGCATTGCTAAACAAGTAGCAAAAGACTTTAAAGATTTATATCCTGAAATAATAGAACAATCAAGTTTTAATTCATATGATAATATAATATTTATAAATTACTGTGCAGCTAGCGGAATAAGTACAGCACAAAGTGCAAAAACAAGGGCTGAAAGTTATTCTTCTGGTGGAGGAGGATTCTCTTCTGGAGGTGGAGGAGGTGGATCTTTCGGAGGCGGAGGAGGCGGCCGGAGGATTCCGTTAATAATAGATTAAATACTAAAAAGAGAAAGTCTTAATAGTGTTGTTAAGATTTTCTTTTTTCTAATACAAAAAAGTTTTAGAAATAAAAATAAAAAAATTTTAAAAAATTGTTGCAAAACACAATGAAATATGATAATATATATAAGCAGCTTAAATTAAATCGAGGTGTAGCGCAGTTGGTAGCGCGCGTGGTTTGGGACCATGAGGTCGCAGGTTCGATCCCTGTCACCTCGACCATAAAAGTAGGAAATTACTCAAAAATGAGTAGTTTCTTTTTTGCCTAAAAATAGCTAGTTTCAGTTATATATCAGTTTTTGAAACGCTTCATCGATGTGCATAACTTTATCTGAAAATATCCTAAAATATTAAGTTGTTCGCTTGTATTGTCTAAAAGAATGTTGTAATATAATAACAACTTTTTCATTGACAGAAAGGTAATCCTTTACTAAAGGGTGGAAAGGGGGTTCCTTATATGTCTAGTTACGACCTTATCTTACCATTAATTGAAATGTTACTTGCTGAAAAAGAAAAGAACTTTCAATTAGGAGAAGATAAAAAGAATGACAAAGACTAGGTAACATACATAGTCGAGTAGGGTAGTTTTTACGGAGCTACCTTGCTTTTATTTTTTGAACAAAAAAATAGTATGTGCATTGTTTACGGTACACATACCAGTTACATATATGTTTCGTTACGACCAACGACACATTTTTAATGTAAATATATAATAACATCTTTTTATTGATTTGTCAAATATAAAATAACATAGATTTTTAGAGAATGTTAAAAATCATATCATCTTTTTCTATATGATATGACATTTATAGGTTCATCAATCTCAACAAACATTAAAGGAGATATAGTAAATAATCATTTTAATGAATATTATATAGTAAATAAGGAAGTTGATGAAACTAAATTAAAGCTACAGGAGGAAGAAGTTTCAGAAGTAAGATGGATAGATAAAAATGAGATTATAAAGAAAATTAAAGATAATTATAATGGAATAACTAACAAAGAAGGTTGTTGGGAATATTTAATAAAATATTATGAATGGTTAGAGAAACAAGAAGTTTAATAATAAATGAAAAAATAGTATCACATATTTACTATAATATTTGATACTATTTTTTTGAGTTGCTATTCACAATTTTCCAAATTGACCTATGGCCTTTCCTATTATTTTTAATACAGATTTTTTTGGATTAATTTTTATTGAGTCCATAGGAATCGTAGATATAGGTTCCAATATTATCAAATTGTCAGCAAGTTTAGTATATTTCTTTAATGTAGCTTCACTATCATTATTTACAATTGCAACAATTATATCTCCATTTTTTGCATAATCTTGTTTATGAATTAAAGCATAATCACCATTATGAACTTTTAAATTAATACTTTCATCAGATACTTTAAGATAAAAATATTCATCAGGAATTGTTATGTTATAAATATTTGGGTCTATTGGAAAATATCCTTCCAGATATTCGTCAACTAATATTGGCTTATTTACTACTATTTTATTTAATATTGGAATATTAAATAAAATATCGTTCTTATTTTTAATATAATTATTTTCTTGATATCCACATGTAGTCATTAAATGAGGATAAGAGACAATACCATTAGAGGCAGCTGCTAGTTTTTCTAAAATTTTAGGTTTTGGTGGATATTCTAATTTCATATTCATATATTGTGAAAGATAGGTTCTACCAACACCAGATTTTTTAGCGAATTCTTCTTGTGTGTTATAAGTTTCTTTTATTCTTTTGATTAAGTTTGCAAATTCGTTTTTATTAAACATAAAAATACCCCCAAACATAGTATATAACAGGTTTTTGAAAAAATCAATAAGTTTTCAAAAAAATGAACAATAACTATTGACAAGATATAGAAGATATTATACAATAATTTTGTTCAAAAAAGTAAACAAAACTAAAATTATATAAATTAATGAAATAATTAGACATAAGTATACTATAAAGTGTAAGTCACATAGTTTTTTAGAAATTTTATATAATATACTAGAAACCCTAAAGACTAAATTAAAAAAACATGATATGATATTAAGGAAATAATACAAAAAACACATAAAGTTCATAAAAAAATTCAAACTGATACTTAAAGTACAAATTAAACAAAAATACGACAAATTTTGACTTTTTCCTTTACTTTTTTTGTAAAATTTGTATATAATATAAAAAAAGAGAAAAGATAGAAACGATTTGGCGACCGAAGGCTATCTTTTCTCTACATCAACATACATAAATATGTATGCTTATTTATATTTTAACATGTTAAATACATTATGTCAATGACATATTTTTCCATAACACTAATTGTTAAAATAGAGGAATAAATTTTATAAACATGAATAAGATTAAAAAGATAAGTACAAAGGAGAAGAATTATGAAACAAATATTTATTGATATTTTCTTAGGAATGGTACCAGAAGTTTTATTTTTTACATTCTTTATAGTAGTAGCAAAGAACTTAGATAATAGAAAAAATAGAGTTCTAAAATTATTAGTTGGTGTGGCAATAAATTATATAATAACTGGAATAATGACTACATATAATATATATTCATACATATTAATAATATTTTTCAACTATATAATTTTAAACTTAATATATAGAAAGGAAACCGATAAACTAGATTTATTTTTAATAGGTCTTGCTGAATGGTATTTATTAATTGTAGGATTTATATGCTTTAAATTTATCAGTAATAATATGGATTACTATTATTATGCACTATTCGCAAATAGAATATTATTAGTATTACCATTCATATTTAAAAAACAAATGAATAATTTATATAATAAATACAGGTTATATTGGAATAGAAATGATAGTATTGAAAAACCAATAAAAAGTATAACTTTAAGAAATATTAGTTTAATATTAATGAATGTTTTAATATTTATATTAAACATTTGTATTATTAATATAAATTCAGTCTAAATGGAGGTGATTAAGTATGCCAGTACATTCATTTTTATGGTTTTGTAACACAGAAGATGGGGAGTAATTTAAATGAAGAAATTGATAGAAAAAAACATATCTTTGATTTTCAATATTGCAGAAACAATAATTATCATAATATCGGCTTTAATAATAGATATAAACATAAAAGATGTATTAATGATAATCTTGGTATTTACTAGTTTAAGAATAAATATAGGTAGTGCTATGCACTATAAAAGTTGGAAAAGTTGTTTAGTATGGAGTACATTATTATTGTTATCTATTTTTGTACTAGTAAAAATAGATATTTATATAGCAATATGTATGACTTTAATAGCAGGCATAATAGTAACTAGTAAAGGTGATATAAATAATGAAGACAAAGATATAAATAAGCAACAAACTGCATATATGTGGCTGAAAAAGGATAAAAAAAGCAAATATGCATTTATTGAAGAAAAAATAGAAGAATATAAAGGAAAAAGAGAGCTAGAAAAATTTGAAAATATATTGAAAGAATCTGATGAATTAAGCTATCAGATTTATACAAAAAGATACTATGAAAATAAAAGTTTTGAGAAAATAGCAGAAGAATGCAATCTATCAAGTAATAAAAGAATTACTGAGAGACTAGATGCAATACAATTAAGTATGAAAACTGCATTTAAGTTAATGGAAGAAGAATTATCTTTAAAAAGGTAATTCTTTTTTTTAAAATTTTGGATACCCGCTCTGTCATTTTATATGTCGAATATTGTAGAATACTATTAAGAACTTTTACAAATGAATTAAAGGAGAAAAGAAGATGCAAAATATAGATAGGAATGCAATATTAAATGAAATAAAAACTGAATTGATAATTAGTAAAGAAGACTTTAGAAATTATTTTAATGAAAGAAAAATAATACATAAAGAAGAATATATAGCATATTTAAAAAATAAGTAAATATACAATATTCATTCCATTTATACTAATAAAAGTAATATAAAAGTAAATTTTGTAAAATATAACTATTATTAGCTTTTAAATAAATACAGTTTGTATTATGAAATTTATTTAATAGATAATAATTATGAAAACTCACATAACTAATAATAATATACCTATTATTTATAGAATAATAAGTATTTTTATTATAAATGTTGCCTTGACAATTGCATTAGCAATTATATTAATAAAGCAACAATGAAAGACACTATATTTCCCCCTATTAAATAATGTAGTGTCTTTTTCTAATTAATTTTATTAATAAGAAAATAAAAAGAACTAGATCACTTTGTTAAGGAGAAATCTAGTTCAATAAACAAAAAATAAACATATAAATATATGATTTATTACTGAAATTGTAGCAAAAAAAAAGCTACAAGTCAATAATAAAAGCAAAAAATTAATACAAAAAAATTAAAAAATATAAAATTAATCTTCTAAATTATAAATTTCCAGATTTTTAAAAGCAGGATTATATAAATTTTTGCCCATAAAATCAAATCTAGAACCATGGCAAGGGCAATCCCAAGTTTTATCCACGTCATTCCAAGAAAGCAAACAACCTAAATGAGTACAAATTGGTTTTACAGCATAAATATTTCCAGAGGAATTTTTATAAACTCCAACTTTTTGACCATTAACTTCTATAATACTACCAGAATTATTTGCTATTTCATCAAAATTCATATTAGCTCGTTTTAATTTATCTAAAAGTAAAGAGTTAGTAGATTGAACAACAATATTTTTCATTTCATCCATATTTTTTATAGGTTTTAGACGGGTTGAATTAAAAACATATTCATATTTATTTGGTTTTCCTTGTATTTTATCAACAATAATATTAGCTGCAACATTAGAGGAAGTCATTCCCCATTTTTTAAAGCCTGTTCCTACAAACATATTAGGTGTAGTATTAGAATACACACCTATATAAGGGATTTTATCTAGAGGAATACAATCTTCAGTATTCCAGCGATATAAAATATCACAGTCGGGGTAAAATTTTCGAGCCTCATCTTCCAAAATTCCATAACTATCCTGATAAGAAGTGGGTTGGCCAGTTTTGTGGTCAGATCCACTAATTAATAATAAATTCTTACCTTCATATTTAGCAGTTCTAAAAGAAAATATAGGAGAAGTATTATTAATATACATACCATTAAATAAAGTTTTTTTAGTATCAACAGCAATGACATATGAAGTTGATTGGTACATTTTTGTAAAATAAAATCCAGGAATATTGATAAAAGGATAATGACTAGCCATAATTACATAATCAGATTCAATATTTCCTTTTTCAGTGTAAGTGATATAAGTGCCACTTTCTTCCTTCACATCGCAGGCAGTAGTATAAGTATATATTTCTCCTCCTTTTGAAGTAATACTATTACATAAGCCAAGTAAATATTTTAAAGGATTAAATTGAGCCTGATTTTTAAAACAGATAGCTCCTTCAACTTCAAAAGGTAATCCAGTTTTAGTAACAAAATCACAATTAAATCCTAAAGTATCAAGTGCTGAGACTTCCTTCTTTATAGATTTTAATTCTGACTTTTTAGTGGTATAAACATAACTATTTTGATATTCAAAATCACATTTAATTTTTTCTGTATCAATTATATCTTTAATATTTTTAATTGCATTTTCATTAGCATCTAAATAATCTTTAGCAAATTTTTCACCATATGAAGAAATTAAGTAATCATAGAAAAGACCGTGCTGGCTAGTAATTTTAGCAGTAGTGTGGCCTGTTGTTTTTTCTCCAATACCAAATTTATCTATGACAACAACCTTATATCCTAGATTTGTTAAATAGTAAGCACAAGTAAGACCAAAGATTCCAGCTCCTATAATACATACGTCTGTTTTTACATCTTCACTTAAGCTTTCGAAATGGTTCTTATTTTGAATTGAATTAATCCAAATAGAATTCATAGTATTACCTCCAATAAGTTATTAATAATTTTTAAAAGCATACAATATTATAAAAGTTATATTTATAAATATTGTTAATAATTAGGTAGTTATAGTATAACCAATTTTTAGGAATAAATTATAAAAAAACTGGAAAAATAAAAAGTATAATGATATACTTGTCAAAAACAAAGGAGGATTTTTGATGGAAGAAGAATTAAAAGAAAGACTTTTTAATAGAAAAGAGAATGGTTGGAAATCAACAAATTTAGAACAAAGAGAAGAAATATTCAGCTTTTCAAAAAAATATATGGATTTTTTAAATGGAGCAAAAACTGAAAGAGAATTCATTAAAAAAGCAAGAAAAATAGCAGATGAAAATGGATATAAAGATATAATGGAATTTGAAACATTGAAGCCAGGAGATAAAATATATTTTGTAAACAGAGAGAAAAGTATGTATTTAGGAATAATAGGAAGTGAGGCAATAGAAAATGGTTTACACATTGTAGGATCACATATAGATTCACCAAGGCTAGACTTAAAGCCAAATCCTTTATATGAAGATACAGGATTTGCATATTTAAAGACACATTATTATGGTGGTATAAAAAAATACCAGTGGACAACAATTCCACTTAGTATGCATGGCGTGATAGTTAAAACAAATGGAGAAAAAATTGAAATAAATATTGGGGAAAATGAAGAAGACCCAATTTTCACAATTACAGACTTATTACCACATTTGGCACAAGAGCAAATGGAAAAAAAGCTAAAAAATGGAATAGAAGGTGAAGATTTAAATTTATTGGTAGGAAGTATACCATATGATGATAAAAATGTTTCTGAGAATGTAAAACTAAATATATTAAACATATTAAATCAAAAATATGGAATTACAGAGGCTGATTTTACAAGTTCAGAAATTGAATTAGTTCCAGCGTTTAAGGCAAGAAGTTTAGGTTTTGATGGAAGTATGATAGCGGCATATGGTCAAGATGATAAAGTATGTGCATATGCATCACTTGCAGCAATGATGGAACTAGAAAATGTAAAAAATACAGCAATATGTATTTTATCAGATAAAGAAGAGATAGGAAGTATGGGAAATACAGGAATGGAATCTCATATGTTTGATTTTTTCATTTCAGAGATATTAAATAAATTAGGAGTTAATAAACCAAATTTATTAGATAAAGTATTTTGTTTTTCAAAAATGCTATCATCAGATGTTGATGCTGGATTTGACCCAATATATGCATCTGTATCTGACAAGCACAATGCAGGATTTTTGGGAAAAGGAATTAGTGTAAATAAATATACAGGAGCAAGAGGAAAATCAGGAGGATCTGATGCTAATGCAGAATATGTTGCATGGATTAGAAATATGCTGGAAAAAAATAATGTAAAATACCAGGTGCAAGAATTAGGAAAAGTAGACAAAGGTGGAGGAGGAACAATTGCTTATATTTTAGCTAATAAAGGTGTAGATGTGATAGATTGTGGAGTTTCAATACTTTCTATGCATGCACCATATGAAGTTACAAGTAAATATGACATTTATTCAGCATATAGAGCATATAAAGCTTTTTGGAGAGAATGAAAATAAGAACTATAGTTAATTAAAACTATAGTTCTTATTTTTAAGATTAATTCATATTTTGTAATAAATCAATAATGGAATTAATAAAATCTTTCTTATCTTCAGATAAAGAATTTATCTTTTCAGTTAAGTCTATGTTCTTTATAACTTCTTTATTAGTTATGAAAGATTTGTATATCGTATTAGGAGTTATACCTAAAAGATTCATGTATTTTATTAAAGTTTGAGTTTTTATTCCATTATTACCATTTTCTATTCTAGAAATATATTTTAAAGAAATTCCTAGCTCTTCAGATAATTGTTCCTGTGTAAGTTTATTTTTTATACGAAAATCTCTTAATATTTTACCAAAATTTTTATCTATATCAGATTTTAAAACAGAATTCATTTAAACCTCCATATAATAAACATGTATAGTACAAGTATACCAAGCAGTATAGAAATATTGAACACATTAATACTACGACTATAATGAAAATAAACGACATAAAAAATGTAAAAAATACTTGAATTGACAGCGAAATTATGATAACATCAAATACAAACTTGTATCACTAATAGTTATACCCAAAGAAATATAATAATATTACGAAGTAAGAAAAAATATAAAAAGGGGAACTGTAAAAATATGGTAAGTAACGAAAGATATATTGATTTTTTAAAATCTGTAATAACATGTGTAAATAATGGAGATTATTTCTCAGTAAAAGAGTTGTCTAATTTAGAGTTAGAAAAAATGGTGGAAAAATGTAAAGGTACGGAAATAGATATCAATAAAATAAAAATATTTAATAAGATAAATAGAAATAAAGAAAAGCCTTTAAAAGAGTGCAAAAGTGAAGACTTAGAAAAGATAATCATAATATATTCTAAATATATAATAAGTAAAATTAAGGATGCAGATAATATTGAACAACTAAAAAAAGAAGTAATAACATTTGAAGAATTTATTAAATCAATATAGAACTGCATAAAGATTAAAAAATCTCTATAGATTATTTTTAAATATTGTAAATGTATAAAAGAAAATATGTTATAATAATCTTGGAGGTAAAAAATGAAAATTATAAAGCCTAAAATATTAAATTTAGAAGAAAGCATTCAGATACAAGAAAATATTAATATAGCTAATAAAGAAGAAAATGATTTAAAAGATTTCTTTTTTAAAGATTTAAAAGAAAGTTATCTAGAAGTGGAAAAGATAGATATAACTAATTGTAGATTTAAAAATTGTAAATGTATAGATTCTGAGTTTAACAATACTAGTTTTACAGATGTGATATTTGAGAATTGTGATTTTTCAAATAGTAATTTTAATGAAGCAAATTTTGTAAGAGTAGAATTTATTAATTGTAAGTTAGTTGGTTGTGATTTTAGTGAAAGTGTTTTATATAATACATATATTAAAGAATGTAATTTGGCATATATAAATATGACTATGGCGAATCTAAAAAATGTAAGAATAGAACAAACTAATTTATCTAATGGAAGTATGAGTGAATGTAAATTTAATAATATAGAATTTCATGAAGATAGCTTATATAATACACAATTATTTAAAACTAATTTAGGTAAAATAGATTTTTCCACTTGTGATATAACAGGAATAACTGTAAATACGCAAGATATAAAAGGAATGATAGTAAATGAATTACAAGCTTTGGAATTGTCAAAACTATTGGGAATTGTTATAAAATAGGGAGGTTGCATATGATAAGAAAATTAAGAGAAGAAGATATAACAAAGGTAATGACAATATGGACCAAAGGCAATTTTAAATCACATGATTTTATAGATAAAGATTATTGGTTACTAAATTTTAATAAAGTAAAAAATGAATATTTACCTAATTCTGAAACTTATGTGTATATAGAGGATAATGAAATTAAGGGATTTGTTAGTGTAATGGATGAGAATTATATTGGAGCTCTTTTTGTTAAAGAAGACTCAAAAAGAAAGGGAATTGGAAGAAAATTAATAAATTATTGTAAAGAAAAGTATGATGAATTAACTTTACAAGTATATGAGAAAAATATTGATGCAACATTATTTTATGTTGCAATGGGGTTTAAAAATATTAAACTTCAAGTTAATCAAAATACTGGAGAGCAAGAATATGTTATGGAATGGAGAAATGGAGATAATATAAAATAAAGAAAATATGTAATCGATAAAAGTTACTTGTTTTCTAAGAAAAATAAGCATAACAATAAAAATAGACTTATATCCAGTTTGTGCAAGTGCATTTTGGTAAAATTGTTAGTATAGCAAAATAGAAACAACAACTAGTAATTTGGAGGGGAGGTGGATAATATGCAAATGTGTCCTAATTGTGATAAAGTTTATGATGAATCAGAATATAGTGTATGTCCATATTGCAACTATAGTTATTCTGGAAAAACTATTCACATTGTCTACGATGATGATATTGGTAAGGCATTGGAACTTACAGATGAAGAATATGAAGAATTTAAAAAGACTCATCCAGGTTATCATTAAAGTTAATAATTTGTACAAATTACAAATTATAGAATAAATAATAAAACATCTCAAATACAATAATGTAAATTGAGATGTTTTCTCTTTGAGTCTTATACTTAGTTCGTATAAGATTGTTATGGTGAGCCAGCAGGGATTCGAACCCCGGACCCCAGGCTTAGAAGGCCTGTGCTCTATCCAACTGAGCTACTGACCCATTTGATGAATGACAATAAATATAATAGCATAAAAAATAAATAATGTCAACTACTGTCAAAGAAAAAAATAAAATTTTTTTAGAATGTCCATTCAAAATTCTATTGCAACAAAAACCTAATATATATTTTTATAAATTAA
>CAQRYF010000015.1 GCA_948875265.1 uncultured Clostridia bacterium | reverse complement strand
TCCAATTCACGATTTTTTTGAGAGCTAATTTGGGACTACTTTTTCAGCAGCCTCACATTATCTACGTCCCTTTGTCCTCTATTTTAATTGATTCATTACTTCTTCTGCAAAGTTTTCTTCTTTTTTCTCTATTCCTTCGCCTTTTTCAAATCTTGCAAATTCTACTACTTCTGCATCTTTCTCTTTTAATAATTGAGAAACTTTCATATTTGGATCTTTAACAAATGCTTGATCTACTAAACAAATTTCACTAAAGAATTTTCCAATTCTTCCTTGTACAATTTTTTCTGCTATTGCCTCTGGTTTTCCTTCATTCATTGTTTGAGCTTTCAAGATTTCTTTTTCTTTTTCTATTCTTTCAGCTGGTACTGATGCTTCGTTTAAGTATTCAGGTCTAGCTGCTGCTATTTGCATACAAATATCTTTTGCTACTTCTGAATCTCCTTTTGACATGTTTACTAAAACAGCTATTTTTCCATCTCCATGGATATATTTTTCTACTAATCCTTCTGATTCAAATCTTGCAAATCTTCTAATATTCATATTTTCACCAATTGTAGCTATTTTTTCTACTAATACTTCTTGTACTGTTTTTCCTGCTACATCTATTGATTCTTGACTTAATAGTTCTTCTACATCTTTTGGATTTTTTTCTACAATTTGTTTTGCTACACTTATAACAAAGTTTTTAAATTCCTCATTTTTTGCAACAAAGTCTGTTTCTGAATTTACTTCTACAACAGCTCCTATTTTTCCATCTTCTGAAATATATGCTTCTACTAGTCCTTCTGCTGCTACTCTTCCTGATTTTTTTGCAGCTTTAGCAATTCCTCTTTCACGTAATAATTCAATTGCTTTTTCCATGTCACCATCTGTCTCTGTTAAAACTTTTTTGCAGTCCATCATTCCTGCACCTGTTTTTTCTCTTAATTCTTTAACTAAACTAGCTGTAATCATTTTATATTTCCTCCCTTTTATATAATTTAAAAGAGTAGAGCAGAAAAGCTCTACTCTTCTATTAATTTATAACATAAATATTATTCTTCTACTTTTTCTTCTTCAGCTACTACTTCTTCAATACTTGTAGCTTCTTCTGTTTCTGCAATTTGTTCTTCCATTTCTGGTTCGAAGCTTTCACCTTGTTTACCTTCAATAACTGCGTTTGCCATAACATCTGCTATTAATTTTACAGCTCTTATAGCATCATCATTTCCTGGTATTGGGTAATCTAATTCTTCTGGGTTACAGTTTGTATCTACTAAACCTACAACTGGAATACCTAATTTTTTAGCTTCTAATATTGCTATTCTTTCTTTTTTAGGATCTACTAAGAATATAACTCCTGGTAATTTATCCATATCTTTTATTCCACCAAGATTTCTTTCTAGTTTTTCCATTTCTTTTTTAAGAAGTATAACTTCTTTTTTAGGTAATATGTCAAATGTACCATCTTCAGCCATAGCTTCTAAGTCTTTTAATCTTTGGATTCTTTTTTGAATTGTTCCAAAGTTTGTTAACATTCCACCTAACCATCTTTGGTCAATATAGAACATTCCACATTTTAATGCTGCTTCTTTCATGCATTCTTGTGCTTGTTTTTTAGTTCCTACAAATAGAACTGTTTTCCCTTCTTCTGCTTGTTCTTTGATGAAAGCATATGCTTCATCTAATTTTTTTGATGTTTTTTGTAAATCAATGATGTGAATTCCATTTCTAGCTTGGAATATATATTCAGCCATTTTTGGATCCCATCTTCTTGTTTGATGTCCAAAGTGAACACCAGCTTCAAGTAATTGTTTCATTGCAACTACTGCCATTTTTAATTCCTCCCTTTTTGTTATTTTCTTCCACAAAGTTCTCCGTTTTTTAGGACCTTTATTTTAGGCACTCCCCTCTAAACTCACTTTATGTGATTAATACGCTAACTATTGTATCAGATTTTTTCACCAATTGCAAGTATTTTTTGATTTTTTCATTTTTTTGTTGCTGATCAAAGGGCGCGTCCCCTTAATCATTTTTCAAATTTCGACATTTCGCTTCTATATTTTTGTCAAAATATTATTTTTCAGCATATTATTTAGAAAAGAATTCTTTTATTTTTTATTCTATAAGAAAGGAGGTTTATTATGAAAAAAAATAGATTAACTAATATTTTTATTTTACTTTTATTATTAACACTTGTTAATTCTATGTTTGTTCCTGTTTTCGGATTTGGTCCTTCTAACAATAATATTTATCAAGGAATTGATGTTAGTTCTTGGCAAGGAAATATAAATTTTTCTTTAGTAAGACAGTCTGGAATTGATGTTGTTTATATAAAATCTAGTGAAGGAAGCACATATATAGATCCTTATTTTGAGCAGAACTATAATAATGCAAAAGCAAATGGTTTAAAAGTAGGATTTTATCATTATGTAACAGCAAGAAGTACTTATCAAGCTAAGCAACAAGCAAATTTCTTTGCTAGGGTTATTTCTGGTAAATCTGTAGACTGCCGATTAGCAATGGATTTCGAATCTTTTGGAAATTTAAGTGTTTCAGAAATAAATGAAATTTCTAGAGTTTTCTTAGAAACTCTTCAAGATGCTACAAAAAAAGAAGTTGTTATATATAGTAATAGCTATACTGCAAGAACTATCCTTAGTTCTAATCTTACTATATATCCCCTTTGGGTAGCGAATTATGATGTTAGTGAGCCTGGTGGTAATGGTAAATGGGATACTTGGGTTGGTTGGCAATATACAAGTACAGGAAATGTTAGGGGCATAAGTGGATATGTAGATAGAAATCAATTTACTGAAGATATATTTTTATCTGATAATTCAGAACTCCCACCACCTACTGTAGACCCTGAAATTCCACCCGATAATAACCAAACAATTACTTATACAGTGAAACCTGGGGATACTTTAAGTGAAATTGCTTTAAAGTATGGCACTACAGTTTCAAATCTAGTTGATTTGAATAATATTAGAAATCCTAATTTAATTTTCCCTGGACAAATTTTAACTATAAATAATAGTTCTGGTTCTTCTAATGCAAACCAAACTATATATATTGTAAAAAGTGGCGATACTTTAAGTCATATTGCCTTAAGGTATAATACTACTGTATCAAGTCTAGTAAGAATAAATAATATTAAAAATCCTAATTTAATTTTCCCTGGACAAAGAATTGTAATTTATTCTCAATTCAATGTTGTAGATGAAGGCCAAAATTCTTGTGGCAAAATTTTGTATAAGATTAAATATGGTGATACTTTAAATGGTATTGCTCTGAAATATGGTACAACTGTTAATGCGATAGTTAGGTTAAATGATATTAAGAATCCGAATTTAATTTATGCTGGAGAAACAATTCGTATTTCGAATTGTAGAAATTAATTATGTATTAAAGAGCGACTTTAAAATTAAGGTCACTCTTTAACATTTATTATTTCATTTCTGTTAATTCAGCTTTAAATTCTTTTATTGGAATACTATTAAAATATATCTTTTCAGGTGCAATATCCTCTCCTGTACTCCACTTTAAAGTTATTCCAAATGTTTTGACTCTTTTAAAATTCTCTCTGTGTCTTAAATTTTTATAATAATCAAATTTTAACATTTCTTTCATATCATATATTTTTTCTTCTCCATTTTTGAATTTTATATATAATAAAAAGTTTTCTAATGCTTTTACTTCAATTGGTAATTCTTCTATTTCATTTTTCATGCTAACTCCCCCTAATTATTTTATTGGCTCTATTCTAAAACCTCTATCTCCATTTTGAAGAAGATTCCATAAGGCTATTAATTCTTCTTTTCTAATTTCTATCCATGCTTCTACTAGCTTTCTTTGTTTATCTGGAATTTTCCCAGATAATATGTTTCCTTCAAAATCAAAAACACATCTATATTCAGCATATTGAATATGAATATGTGGTAAATTATGTCTTTCAATATCATTAAAAAACATACTAATAATAATACCATAAAATTGTGAAACAATAGGCAAACTTTATCACCTCCCTTATTATAGCATTTTCAAATTCAAATTTCAATATTTTTGGAAATTTTTACTAATGAATTATAGTTCGAATCAAATAAATGAAATAATATAGTAATAATATAACAGATTATTTTATATAATTCAATATTTACATTTATAATTGTATAATAAAATAATTGCCATTAAGTTCGAAACTTTTTGGCAATTATTCTTTTCTAAACAGTTTATAACTTATCAATTTACCGCTCCAATTATACCTGCATCATTTCCTAATTTTGCTACTCTTATTTCAATATCATCTCGATAATTGAATAGCATATTATCATCTAGTAATTTTTGTTTTAGTTTTGGAAGCAATATATCAGCAAAGTGTACAAAACTTCCTCCTATACCAATTACCTCTGGTTCAAAGATATTTATTAAATTAGAAATCCCTAATGCTAAATATTCAATATATTCTTCTACTGTTTTATCTATCTTTAAATTTAATTGTTCATCATCTGTTTTTTCTTTTAATAAATCTTTAAGCATTTTTCCTGTTTGATATTCTCTATATGGTAAATTACTTCTTAAAGAATCCTTAAAAGATTTCATAGATGCATATTTTTCAAAACATCCTCTTTTTCCACAGTTACACAATAAACCATCTTTTTGTATTACCATATGACCTGCTTCACATCCAGGTAAATCTCCTGTGTCTAATAGTTTTCCATTTATAATTATCGCTGCACCTATTCCTGTTCCTAACGTTAAAAATAATGCTCTCTTATATCCTTTTAGGCAACCATAAGTATCTTCGGCAATCGCTGCACATTTGGCATCATTTCTTATTAAAATTGGTAATTCTAATTTTTCTTTTAAATAATCAACAATATTATAATCTTGGATTCCTAAGTTTACAGACTTTATAATTGTTGTGCTACTTACGGTTCCTGGTATTGCAATTCCAATAGAAGAAATCTCATATTTTTTGACTAACTCTTGTACATTTTCTAATATATAATTTTGAATCCTGCTCTTTTTTTCTTCTATTTTCACATCACTTAATTTAGTTTCTTTTTTATTAAGTATTTCTCCTTTATCGTTAACAACTCCTATTGCTATATGACTTCCACCTAAATCAATACCAATTTTCATTAGATTCCTCCTATACTTTTGGGTGCGGGTGTCCTTTTGGGGACGTTTCTCAATAGGACATTTTTATTGTTTATTATCTTATCTTTTATCATTTTATATTCTTTTAATAAATAATTCATAAATATCAAACTTTTTCATATGTCCCATTGAGAAACGTCCCCAAAAGGACACCCGACATTATACTCCATATGCTGAGAATAAGAAATTTCCCATGTAAACTTGGATACATGGCACTAATACGACTAATACGAAGAATATTAGTACTACTCCAACTATTGCATATACAATTTGTGGTAGTGCTTTCATGATTTTTTCCATTATATTGTCTATATCTATTTGCATATATTCTACTAGTTTTTCCATCATTTCTGTTAAATCTGTTTGCATACCTATTTTTAACATTTCTGTTATCATTGATTTTGATAATCCTGATCTTTCGAATGGTTCTATCCATGATGAACCGATTAGTATATTATTTATGGATGTTTCTATCATTGATAGCATTACGTAGTTTTGAACAACATTTTTACTTACATCTAATGCTTCTTGAATTCTCATTCCATTTTTTAAGTTTAAAAGCATTGCTTTTATTAATCTAGAGAAGTCTAATGCATATATTAATTCTCCAAATATTGGCATTTTATATTTAAAAAGATGAAAATTATATTTTCCTTTTGGTGTATTTATATAAAATAATATTCCCGCTACTATTGCGATAATAACTATGGTTGGTAAGAACCAATATTGTATTACTTTATCTATAAAATCTGCAAACCACAATGTAATTGCTGGTAAGCTTTCTTCTGTTCCTAGCTCATCAAATACGCCTTGTATTGCTGGTATGGCAACAAGAGTTCCTACTACAAGCATTACTAACAATAATACGAATTGAATTATATTAGGTATGAATATTGATTTTAATTTTTTATTTAATGCTTCAGTTTCGTCTAAATATTTTACAGCTTGTTCTAAAGAATTTGTAAGTGATCCTGATAGTTCTCCTACTTTTATCATGTTTATATAGATATATGGAAATACATTTGAATAATATTCCATTGTTGTATACATGTTTTCACCGGCTTCAACACCTGCTAATATATCTTCTAATATTCCTCTAAATGATATATTTTCGGTACTTTCTATTATTGTATTTAAAGCATGTATATTATTGAAATTTGCCTTTTTTAGTAGATAGAAATTCTGTGTAAATACAACTATATCTCTTTGAGTTATTTTTTCTGTTTTAGCAAAATATAAATTTACTTTTTCCTTTGTACTTAATGTTTTTCCTTTAGGACCTAATTGTGTTGTATTTACATTTTTCATTATTTCTTGTATATCTGTAACATTTTTCTTTTGCTTTTTTTGTTTATTAATACCTCTATATGCAACTTGTTCTATGGCTATTGGTATTAAATTATTATTTTTCAGAGTTTTTATTAAGTTTTGCCTACTACTTGATTCAACTTTATTTCTAACTATTAAACCTGTTTTTGTTACAGCTTTATACATATATGTGGGCATTTGAATTTACCTCCTTTTCTATTTACTTCTTTTTATTTTTAATTGCATAATTGTTCTGTTTAATGTTTCTAAATTCTTTTCTTCTATTTGTGATTTTGCCTGATCTAATGTTATCTTATCTTCCACAAATAATTCTGCTAAAGAATTTATTAATCCTATACTTCCTTTTTCTAAATTACTTTGTATAGCATCTTCTATTTCAGAAACACTTATCTTTTCTTTTCTTATAATACCTGCAACTATATTATCTACTACCATAACTTCTGGAACTAAAACTAACTTTCCATCTCTTCCTTTTAATAATCTTTGTGATACTACAAGTTTTAATAATGCTGATAATAAATATTTAATTGTTGCTTGGTCTCTTACATCATAGAAATTTATCATTCTATCTATTGTTTCTGCACAAGATTTTGTATGAAGTGTTCCTATTACTAAATGTCCAGATTCTGCCATTTCAATAGCAGCTTCCATTGTTACTTTATCACGAATTTCTCCTATTACTAATATATCGCAGTCTTCTCTTAAAGAGTTTTTTACGCCATCACTAAACGTTAAACTATCTCTACCTTTTCCTATTTCTTTTTGTACTATTAATGATTTTTTTGAATGATGTTTATATTCTACTGGATTTTCTAGTGTTAATATCTTTTTATTTTGGTTTTCATTTATATAATTTACTAATGCATTTAATGTTGTACTCTTACCTGAGTTTGTCTTACCTGTAACTAATATTAAGCCTTGTGGTTGATATGTCATTCTTCTTACTATATCAGGAACTCCCAAAGATTCATATGGTGGTAATTCATTTTTTATAAGTCTTAATGTACATAATGGAATATCATCTGATAATGATATATTTACCCTTAGACGAATATCTTTATATTCATAAGACATATCTAATTTTCTTGTTGCATTAAAAACTTCGTCTTTATCTATATTTCCTTTTACTAAATAGTCATAAAATTCACTCATATCTTCTGGAGTTAATATTTTACTATTTTCTATAGGTACTAAGTCTCTTGCTATTCTAAGCATTGGTTTATTATCACAGATTAAATGGACATCTGAAGCATCTAATTTCATAGCTTCATCCAAGATTTCATCTAAATTCATATTAATTTTCCTCCTTTGTATGATATTTTAGTATATCAACAATTTTTTATTTAGTTCTTCTAATGTCGTATGACCTTGAATGACTTTATTTATTCCATCAATTACTAATGGTTTATATGATTGTTTTAGTGCTTCTTTTCGTATTTCCAAACTAGATTTACCATTCATTATTGCTTCTTTTATTTCATCTGTTAAATTTAATACTTCAAAAACACCTATTCTTTCATAATATCCTGTGTTATTACAGTGTTTACATCCAATTGCTTCATAAGTTTTTGCTGTTAAATCAAAATTCACTCCATATTTTTCACCTAATGAAGTTATTATTTTTCTTTCTTCATCATTAAATTCTCTTTCTTTTTTACATTTTGGACATAATCTTCTTACTAGTCTTTGTGATATAGCAGTTGCAAGTGTACTTGATATATCATAATCAGAAAGTCCCATTTTTCTTAATCTTGTTATAACTTCTATACTGTCTATTGTGTGTATTGTAGATAATACATAATGACCTGTTTGTCCAGCTTGTATAGCTATTTCTCCTGTTTCTTTATCACGTATTTCTCCTACTAATATTATATCTGGGTCTTGTCTTAAAACTGTTCTTAGGGCTCCTGAAAATGTTGATTTATTATCTATTTCTATTTGATTTAATCCAGGTATACGTATTTCTACTGGATCTTCAATTGTTGTTATATTAATTTCTGGTCTGTTTAGATAATCTATCACACTATATAATGATGTAGTTTTTCCTTCTCCTGTAGGTGCTGCAACTATTGTTATACTATTTTTCTTATTTATACTTTTTTCTAATTTTTCTTCATCATATGGAAATCCTAAATCAAATATATTTCTTATATTTCCATTTTTCTTTAAAAGTCTTAATACGAATTTTTCTCCATATACATTTGGTTGTGAAGATACACGAATATTGTAATCTTCATATAATAGTATTCTACCATCTTGTGATTCTTGTTTTTCTTGATGCATATTAGATATTGCTTTTAATCTTCCGATTATTTGTTGTTGTTTGTCTTTTTTTATTTTTGCAGCAGTAAATAATTCTCCATCTATTCTATATCTAACTCTAACTTGATTTGCCATTGGTTCTATATGAATATCACTTGCTCTTCTTTCTATACCTGTTTTTATTATACTATCAACTAATCCTGTAACTGTGTCATTTGTTCCTGTAACATTAAGATTATTTGTAACATTTCCTTCTAAAGATTTTAGTATTTTTTCTATGTCACTTTCAAAAGTTATATAGCTTTCCATTACTAATCCCTTATTTAAAAATAATAATCTAACTGTATCCATTTTCTTATTATTTACAGTACTTGCAAAACATACTTTTATTTTCCCAGAAGATACTTCAAAAGGAACTACTTTATTTTTCTTAGCTATATCAAGTGAAATATAATCTGTTAATTTTATTTTTATTGAACTTGCATTTAATAAAATCCCTTTAGCTCCTATTATTTCTCCTATAGCTTCTATCAATTTGGTTGGTTCACATGCATTTAATATATATAAAATATCACCTATCTTTTTACTTGGATGTTCTTTTTGATATTTTAGTGCGTTATCAATATCAGCTTCTGATACAATTCCTTTTTTTACTAATTCAACCCCTATTGGTTGTCTCTTTCTCATATCCATATATTTTGCTTCCTTTCTTTTGTATTTTCTATTTTATTATACTATATTTTTGTATTTTTTTCTTATATTTTGTTAAATTACATAAATTTACTAATTATTTAAAGTATATGTTGTTGTCTTTTTTTCATTTTTTGCCTCAAACTTTACCTCTATAATATTTTTTCCATTTTGTATTTTATTTTCAAAAGTACACTTATCTATTCCTCTACATATTTTAACTTTATCTCTATATATTCCTTTGTTTGCTTCTATAAATGTATATTGTATTCCATTATCAAAAACTATATAATCATTTCCGCATTCTAATATTCGTATATCACCATTATTTATTTCTTCTGTAAAAAAGCTATTAAATTTTGTATATTCTGTAATGGGGTCTACTGTTTGACTTACATTTTTTACATTTTTATAGAAAAATGTACTAATTATAGCTACTATACCAACTACTATAGCCATTACAATTATATATACAGTTAATGAAATAAGTGTTACTCCTTTTTCGTTTTTCATTATTAACTCTCCTTTGTAACTATTGTTGAAAGTTCTACATTTTCTTCCTTTCCATTTGACATATATGATATTTTTACTGTTACTTTTTTTACTATATTTTCTTCTTTTGGTTCTTTTGCTATGTCTGCATAATCCTTTATCTCTATTGTCTTAAAAAATCCTTCTTCAGTAGTTTCAGTTGTTTCATTATTTATAGCATCAATTTCTTTTGTTTTTATATTTTCTATTTCATTAATTGCTAATTCTAATGCAGTTGATTTTCTTGTAGCTTCTTTTGATGAAATATTGTAATTATAAATCAAGCTTGCAATTAAAGATACAAATATAAAAAGTACAACTATTGATATTGCTATATCTATTCCTGTAAAACCTTTTTCACTTTTCAATTTCATTTTAGAACTCCTTTATAAGATATAATTAAAATATAATAATATACCTAAAAACATTACTATATTAGTTATTCCTAAGTAAAATCCTATACTTATGTTATCAGAAATTTGTTTATCAGTTTTCCTATTTCTGTTTTTTCTTGCTTTAAGTTTATATAATAATATATATATTGCTATTGCTAAAAGTGTCCATATTATTGAGTTTGCAGTGATATATTCACCGCTAAAAATTGCCATAGTAATTAGTATTAAAAATATTCCATTTACATATTTATTTTGTGCATATTTTTTTAATGTTATTGTATCTAAAATTAAAACTACTATATATGCTATCAAATATATGACATATCTATATATATTAGCATTTTCTACTATGCATAGATATACCATATATATTATCGATATTACTATACCATAGACTGCTACTAATTTATCAATTTTTCTTTTTTCTTTATCAATTCCTACCATTAATATTATGAATGTTAAATATAATACCATAAAACAAAATTCTATAATTTTTATTATATCTATGTTATATATATTTAGTTTCATGGCATATGCTGTAATTACAAAAACTAAACCAGATAAGATTTCTAATATCAGATATCTTGGTCTTATTTTTTGCTTGCAATATCTGCATTTTCCGCCTATAAATATATAACTAAGAATTGGAATCAAATCAAAGAAACCTAATTTATGATTACAATTAGGGCAATATGAATGTGTATGAGTTATATCTTGTCTTTTTGGAATTCTATATACTGCTAATGTATAAAAGCTTCCAAATAGAGTTCCTATTATGAATATTATTACATATAAAAATGTGTTCATGCTTTTTCCTTATTTCATTTATCTTTGTTTTCTCTTTTAAAATTTTAGCCATACACACTTAGTGTGCGTATGGCTAATTTTTATATTATACTTATTTTACTAATACTGTTACACCTGTAGAACTTGCTGTTCCTGTTGCAGTTGCAAGATTATAATTTGTATCTTTTGCTATTGCAGTAATTGTTAATTCGTTAGCATCGCCTGTACCCTTAGCTACTGTTATTGTATAATAAGTATTTAATTCAGTTCCTATATTATTTGTAGCTGCTGTTACATCATCGTCATCTATAGTTTCTCCAGCTAAAATCTTTGCATAAGCAGCATTTAATTCCATGTTTGCTCTTTCTACCATTTCAGCTTTTTTTGTGTCATATTTTGAAGTTGTAGCTTGGTTTAAGATACCATTCTCTCCTGTTAGCATAGCTATTGACACCCCTGCTAAAATTAATAATACGATGATTGTGATTACTAATGCGATTAAAGTAATACCTTTTTGATTTTTCATCATGTTTCTTTTCCTCCTTTTCTTTTGATTAATTAAAATTTTGATATATATTTAGTTATATAAATATAACGTTAATAACTTAAATTAATTTATTTTGTTCCTTTATCTGGATAAAATCCTTGTGATGTGTTTTCTCCTGATGTTGCTTGTCCATTATTTGTTGGTGTTTCGTTGTTACCTGATGTATTATTTTGATTTGCTGTTCCATTTGTTGTATTATTTGTTGTTGTATTTGTTCCATTACTTACTTGTTTTTCATATGATGAAAATGGATTCGATTTACCTGGTTTGTAGTCTTGTATCCTTTTGTAATTATTTAAATCAGTTGAATCTATTTCATATGTCATAACAATCTTACTTTCATCAATATCTCCTGTAGCTGATAACTCTTGTTTAACCTCTTCTGGAGTAGTATATGAAACAGGTGTTGGAACTGTTTTTGTCATTGGCACATATTTATATAGTAATATTCCTAATACAAGGATTATAGCCAAACATAATAACAATATAATAATTATTTCTTTAACAATTGTTTTAGCCATTTTAGACTCCTTTACTTTTTTATTTTGCTACATTTGTATTTGTACTATTTGTATTTTTTGTAACATTAATTGTATTTGTACTATTTATAGCATTTACACCGTTGGTTGTATTTGTATTATTCATGTCTTCTGCTGGAGTGTTTATTGGAGTTTCTGATACATCTTTTATTGCTATATTTTTACATACAAATGTTGCTTGTAATTCTTCTCCAGATCCACTTGGTATCATTTTAAATTCTTCTATTTTAAATCCTAGAGAACTATCATTTTCAATATTAGATATAAATTCTTCTATTGCTATATAAGTACCATTAGCAGTAAATCTCAAATCATATATTTCTGCTGCAGTATTACTACCTTTCTCTACGTTCATTTTCATTACTGCCCCCTCTTTAGTTGCATGGTTACCTAACTTTACCCATAGAGTTTCGATTTCATACTTCTCAATTTGATTTGCTGTTTGTATTTCTCCATCTGTACTAATAGAAGTCATATCTTCATAATTTTTCTTTTCATCTTCTAATTTCTTAGCATTATCTTTTACACTATTTACTGTTTGTTGGTAATCTTTATTTGCTAATTTACCAGCCTCTTGAATTTTTTCATCTAGCTGTGCATTTCTTTTTTGAATATCTTGTATTCCAAGTATTTCTATTTTTCCTATTGTTACACCATTCATAACAATAAATATACAAAGTGTTACTAATAATGCTATAAGAACTAGTATCAATAATTTTTTCATGGTAAATCTCCTTCTATCATAACTGTAACAACATTATTGTCTTTTTGTCCTGCTGTTGAAATTACATTTGTTAAAATAACATCTGCTTTTATTTTTGCTTTTAAATATCCTAGTTGTTCATATTTATTAGATTGTGCATTTATAACTACATGTGTACCTGTTGTATTCTCAATTGATGTTAATTGTACATTTTCTGGTACTATAGACATTATTTGGTTTAACAAATTTGGAATTGCATTTCTAGTTCTATTTCTATCAGTTATTCTATCATTTGCTTCTTCAAGATTTTTTATCATAGTTGTATATTCATTTATTTTTGTTTTTATTTTTTCATTATCACTGTTAGCAATTGCTATTTGTTGATTTGTAGAATTTATTGATTCTTGTGCTTCTTGTCTCTTCTTGTTCATTTGATTTGCTAGCAGTCCTGAAAAACAAGTATATATTACAATTAATAATAATAAACCTACAGCAGTTCTTACTAAACTAATTTCAGTATTATCTAATTTTTGCCCTAAATCCCATGTTAGAAATCCGCCTAAATTCTTTTTATCCTTTGGTGCCACATCTGGATTAACTTCTATTTTCATCCAGTCTGGAACTTTATCTGAAAAAGTTTGCTTTTTAAAGTTCATTCCATTTATACCTTCGCCAAGTCCCATCATGGCTAAAGAAATAGCTGAATTCACCTCAATATAATCTTTTATAGTAATATCTTTAGTATTTTGTACAAAATATGGTCTTAATATTTCACAATTCATATCTTCTAAATATTCTTGGAAATATAAATCCACATTATTTATTAAAGCCCCTGTACCTGTAAGATATATTTTTTCAATTTTTTCAGTACTTTCATTAATTATTTTTCTAACTTTACCTACAATATCATATAATGTTGGCATTATATCCTCAAGATAACTTGTCTCCTCTTCTAATAGTGATTTCCCCTCTGATGTGTATATTGTAGTATTTTTACATATTTCATATGATTTTGAATATGAATTTTCTTTTAGATTTATTTTACTTAATATATCTGTACTTCCTTCTTCAAAAACATCTATATGATATACTTTGTTTTCTATTATTCTTGTAACTGTTGTTTTTTCTTCAATATTTATAATCATAGAGTTTTCTTTTTTAGTAACATCTAATAGGCTTGGTATAGCCATAGATATTGGTGCAATATTTGCTAATTTATAACCTTTTGTCTGTTGTATCCTTTTGTTTAACTCTATTTTATTTTCAGCTACATGTATAACCTTGATTTTGTCCTTTTCTGTTCTACTATTAAATATAGCATATCTGCTTTCAAACACATTAGGATTATATCCTTTATCTACACAAAAAGCTTCAAATTCTGTATTTATAGCTTTTTGTAGGTCATTTTTTGATAATAAAGCAAACATATCAAAATAATTGTACATTTCTTCTGATAAATTTATACTTATAGGAGTTTTTTGACTATATGTTTCCTCAATAACTTGATCTATTGCATCTCCTAATTTGTCATAAAATTTAATTCCAAATGATTCTACTTTTATTTTGTCGTGATCTTTAGAAACTTTTGCATATTTAATTAAATTTTCTTCTATATATAAACCTAAACAGTTTGTCATCACTTTCTCCTTTTAATTCTTATATTTATATATTTTACAAAACTCTATAAAACCATACTTGAATAAATTCTATAATCTGCTATTTTTTTCATGCGCAATAATTCAAATATATTTATATTTTATATTTATTTGGCAAAAAGTCAATATTTTTAACATACTTGTAATATAAATGTAATACTTTTGTAACAATAGTGTTTTGACTTATTTTTTCGCCATTTTACATATAAAAAAACCATCTGTTTCTTCATTTTGGTAAACTTGTATATATTTATTATTTTTTACAAATTTATTAAAATAATTTTGATTATCCAAGTTATATTTTGCTATTTCAAATTCACTATTTTTTTGTAAAAATCTTTTTATAATATCTTCATTTTCTTCTTTTAAAATACTACATGTTGAATATACAATTTCTCCACCTTTTTTTAAATACTTTGAACAAACATTTAATATTTCTTGTTGTAATTTTATAATTTCTTCTATATCTTCTTTATTTTTTTGCCATTTTATATCTGGTTTTCTTTTTAACACCCCAATTCCTAGACAAGGTACATCTAATAAAATTTTATCATATTTCTCGAAAAGTTCTTCATTATATATAGTTGCATCTTGTACTTTGGTTTTTATTATATCTATTCCTAATCTTTTTGCCGTAATCTCTATTAATCTTGTCCTATGTTCATATATATCCCAAGCTTCTATCTCTCCTCTATTTTCCATAATCTCAGCCATATATGTTGTTTTTCCACCTGGCGCACTACAGCAATCTAGTACTTTTTCATTTGGCTTTGGATTTAATATTTTAGCAGTTAAACCTGTAGCTTCATCTTGGATAGTAAACATCCCTTGTTTAAATAAATCTAAATTCTCAATACTTTTTGCTTTTGTTAGAACTAAAAAATCATCTAATACTCCATCCTCAAATCCTATATCCCTTTCTTTCAATAATTCTCCCAGTTGCCTCTTATTCGTTTTTAATTTGTTTATTCTGATAGAAATTTTGGGTCTTATATTAGAAGATTTACATATCCCTTCAACCTCTTCAATTGTTTTATTCTTTAATAACTCATCTATTATCCATATTGGCATTGAAGTTGTTAAAGAAATTCTTATCTTATCATCTTCTATTTTAAAAAATTCATTATAATCACACTTATCTATTTTTCTTAAAACAGCATTAACAAAATTAGAACTACTCTTATGACCATATCTCTTTGCCAAATTCACACTTTCATTAACAGCTGCTGACTTTGGTATTTTATCCAAAAATATTATTTGATATATACCCATTCTTAAAATATTTAAAATCCATGGTGATATCTTTTTTATCCTAATATTAGAATACTTTTTTATAATCTCATCAATGGTCAATTTCCAAGTTATAGTCCCATATACAATTTCAGAAATAAGCCCTACATCTCTTTCATCCACTTTTTCTCTATTATTATTTAACACTTCATCTAATGCAATATTCGAATAAGCCCCTTCTTTATCTATTTTATATAATGCCTTCAATGCTATCTCTCTTACTTTATCTATCATAAAATCTCCTACCCTCTCATTTTCTAATCAAGATGATTTTAGGGATGGAGGAAAAAATCATTATTTTTATATTTATATTTATTTTTTTATATCTATTCTATATTTACACTTCTACTACTTAATAATGATTTTTTCCTCCGTCCCTAAAATCATCGCTTTAATTATATAATTTTTAAATAATATTTTCTACTATTTTTGTATATTTTTTCTAACTTCAGGAAATGATATTTTTAAAAGATTTTTTTGGAGGTTATTATGGATATAAAAAAACATTTAACTATAACTGGTAATTCAACAGTTTCATGGAAAGATGCAATTGTAAAGGCAATTGCTGAAGCTTCAAAAACTATTGATTATTTATCAGAAGTGAAAATTTTAGAGCAAAGAGCAACTATCGATGGTGATAAAATTTCTGAATATTTTGTTGATTTAGATATAAGTTTCATTATTGATGTTAATCGTAAAAATAGTTAGGAGGTCTTATTATGAATCCTTTAGAAACAAAACAAGCTTATCAAGATTATGTAGATAAAAAATCTCCAAACTCACCCATTTTCAAAAATTGCTTTAATGCGTTTTGGGTTGGTGGTTTAATATGTTCAATTGGACAGATTATACTTAATATATGTAAAGAACGTGGATTTGATACACAAACTTCAGGTACAATTGTTTCCATTTTATTAATAGGTATATCTGCATTTTTAACAGGATTAAATTTATTTAATAAAATTGGTAAATTTGCTGGTGCTGGTTCTCTAATCCCAATAACTGGTTTTGCAAATTCAATTGTTTCACCAGCTATGGAATATAAATCTGAAGGTTATGTTATGGGTGTTGGTGGAAAAATGTTTACTGTTGCAGGCCCTGTACTTGTATTTGGTATTTCTGCATCAATTCTTGTTGGAATTGTATATTTGATTTTTAATACTCAAAGTATAACTTTAGTTTAAAAAAGTTGCAAAACGCAACTTCTTAAGGAGATGATTTTTTGAAAAAAATAGGTAAACAAACTATTAAATTTGATACCCCTCCAACAATTGTTGAGTGTGGAAGTATTGTTGGTCCTAAAGAGGCTCAAGGTCCTTTAGCTAAATATTTTGATCAAACTTTAGATGATGAGTTTTGGGGTGAAAAAACTTGGGAAAAAGCTGAAAGTAAAATAATAAAAGAAACTGTTAATACGGTTATTTCTAAATCAGGAGTTCCTGCAGATAAAATTGATTGTATGTTTGCAGGTGATTTATTAAATCAATGTATTTCTTCTAGTTTTGGTTTAAGAGAAGAAAATATTCCATTTTTTGGAGTATTTGGTGCCTGTTCTACTTTTGTAGAATCAATGAGTTTAGGTGCAATTGCTGTAGAAGGTTTTGCTGAAAATGTTTTATGTGCCACATCTAGTCATTTTTGTAGTGCTGAGAAACAATTCAGGTTTCCTCTTGAATTAGGAAATCAAAGACCTCCTTCTAGCCAATGGACAGTTACTGGTTCAGGAGCTGCTATTTTAAGTAAAAATGGAAATGGTCCTTATATTACGCATATCACTCCTGGTAAAATTGTAGATATGGGTATTAAAGATGCAAACAATATGGGTGCAGCTATGGCTCCTGCATTTGCAGACACTCTTATAACTCATTTCTTAGATACTGGTCGCAATCCTAGCTATTATGACGCAATTATAAGTGGAGATTTAGGTCATATTGGTAAGGAAATTGCAATTGATATAGCTAAATCACAAGGTTATAATATAAAATCTAATTATAATGATTGTGGAGTTCTTATTTTTGATAAAAATGCACAAGATACACACAGTGGTGGTAGTGGTTGTGCATGTTGTGGTACAGTATTTTCAGGATATCTATTTAAACAACTAAAAGAAAAGAAACTAAAAAAGATATTACTAATTGCAACTGGTGCTTTGATGAATTCAACAAGTTCTCAACAAGGAGAAAGCATTCCTGGAATTGCTCATGCTATTAGTATAGAAATTTAAAACTAGGATTTGGGGCCAGGTTTCAAATCCTTATAGGAAGGTGAATTAATATGGATATAAATTGGGCAAATGTTTTTGATTGGATGATGTTATTAAGATGTTTCGTAGTAGGGCGGTCTTATTTGTATCGTTGGTCAAATATTAATAGACAAAACAAAATTAACACCAGCTAGAATCTTAGTTATATTTGTTACTACTGGTGCTGTACTTGGAGGATTAGGAATATATCAATATTTGGTTGATTTTGCTGGTGCTGGTGCAACTGTTCCTCTTACAGGATTCGGATATAACTTAGCAAAAGGTGCTATTGAAGGAGTACACCAAAGTGGATTAGTAGGTTGCTTTACTGGTGGTGTAAAAGCAGCTGCCGGTGGAATTGCAGCAGCAGTATTCTTTCGGATATCTTGCAGCATTAATTTCCAAACCAAAAATGAAAAAACAATAATTTTCTTTTTGGGGTCGGGTCTTAAAATGTTGATTAACATTTTAAGACCCGACCCCAAATCGTTATTTTTTATCTATTGTATTTAATTTGTTTTCTACTACTTCTTCTGCAATTTGTCTTGCTTCTTTATATGTTATCCCTGAATTAAAATTTTGTATTATATTGTTTTGTTGGTTGTTGCTTTTTATTTTTTCATTTTTCCCTTTATCATCAATAACTTTTTTTAACAAATATCCTATTATTCCAATTATGGTGCCAACTATTAATGTGATTATTGATACAATTAAAGGATTGTTTCCTATTTTTTCTAGCATGTCCATAATCCCCTCTTTTCTAGCTTAATAGAGCTCTCATATTATTACTCATAACAGATATTAATTGATCTATTATTTCTGCTTTATTATTATCTTCTCCAAGGACTTTTAATTGTGAAGATGCTATAGAATAAATTAAATAATCAACTGCTGATACAAGTCCAGCATTGTCTTTATTTAATACAACAAATCTTTCATAAAATGGATGATCTATATTCCATTCTATTACTGTAGTTTTTCCTTTTAAGTATGCACTAAATATATTTCCTGATCTTCCTGCTGATACAGTTATAAATTTCACTTTTACTTTTTGATTTTGTTGTGTATGTTCTTCTTGACTAGTTTCTTCTTCATAGTTATATTCACTTTTTTCTTCTTTAGGAGTAATTAATACATTTGATTTAGTAGTAATTGCTCTTTCTGCGTCTTCATGGCTAATATCACTATTTACAGTTTTTACAATTTCATTTTGTGCTTTATTACCTATAGCAATTATTTGAACTTTTAAATATTGTTGTAATATATCGTTAACAGAGTCAATCATATCTATTCCATTTTTTGTAAAGTCTACTCCCATTGCTTCATCCATTTCTGATTGAAATGATATTTCCCCTCTAAATCTATTATATTTATTATGTTTGGTAATCCATTTAGGCATATACCCAAAGGCTATTTCTCTACTATTTCTTAAAATAGAAAATCCTTGGTTTGGAATATTAATTTTCTTTTGTCTTGCTTCGTCTTTTGGTATCATAGGTAACAATACCATTTTTACATTAACAGTTGATTTTTTTTCAATCCCATTTCTGTCTTTCCATTTTATTTCATAATCATCATCACTATATATTTGAGTTTCTCTGTCCTCTAACCATAAAGGATCTTCTATTTCTATTTTTGAGTCATTTACATAGAAGTCAATTTTATTCATAAATTTCCTATATACTCTTGCAATAACTGTTTTCATTTTATTGGCAAATTGATTTATATTTTTGTTTTTTATTCCTATACATTCTTCTAATATTATTATAGTTCCACTAGTTCCATTTATTCTTTTATTAAATAAATCTATATCTTTATTATTAGCTTCTCCTATGTATTTAACAAATTTGTTTGTTAGTTTTACAATATTGACATCAACACTACTTTTTAAGTATTTGTCAGATTTGGATTCTTTAGTTATTACTGTTGTTCTATTTCCTATTGATATAGATGCTGTACTTAATCCCATTCCGAACTTCCCTAAACAAGCATTATCTTCCCTTATAACTTTAGATCCTAATTTCAATGCCTCATCTAATATTTTCATTCCCATTCCACAACCATCATCAATTATCATAATACTTTCTTTATCAATAATGATTTGTATTTTAGTTGCTCCAGCATCAATGGAATTATCTATGATATCACATATCGCAACATCATTTTGATAACCCAGGTGTTGAAGCGCATATATTAGTATACCTGCATTTGGCTCATTTTCTGAACTAAATAGTTCAAAATCATTACTTTTAATTAAATTTCGTTCCATAATGAAACCCTCCTTCTAAATAAAAAAAATCTATCTAAAATTAGATAGACCCCATTTATAAGTTCCATTACAAAGCATAAAGAACCCTAAAAAGCTCCTGCTTTAGTGTTTATTACAATATATAATTTGAACTTATAGACAAGGTACTATACCCAATCTTGATGTAATTATATATGCATAATTATTAAATGTCAATATAAAACTGTAAATTTTTGTCTTTTCTTGTACATTTATATAAATTTATAAAAAAAGAATAGTATTTCTACTATTCGATAATATTTATGCTTTTTTTGCTATTTCTGCAATTTCAGTAAATGCTTTTGGATCTGATATAGCAATTTCAGCTAACATTTTTCTATTTATTGTTACATTAGCTTTTTTTAATCCTGCTATCATTTTGCTGTAAGTTGTTCCATTCATTCTTGCAGCTGCATTAATTCTTGCTATCCATAATTTTCTAAAATTACTCTTTTTATCTTTTCTTCCTACATATGCATAAGCTAATGATTTCATAACCGCTTGATTAGCATTTCTAAATCTATAGCTTTTTGCTCCATAATAACCTTTTGCTTGTTTTAATATTTTTTTATGTCTTGCTCTTGTTGTTCTTGCTGTTTTTACTCTTGCCATTTATTTTTCACCTTCCTATCTCTATTTTTAATGATTAATTACCATATGGTAATAGTTTTTTAATTGTATTTTCACAAGTCTTATCAGCATAAGCATTTTGAATCTTTCCTGATTTCTTTTGTCTTTTTGTTTTATTAGCTAATAAGTGTCTTCTGTTTGATTTTGTTCTTTTTACTTTTCCTGTAGCTGTTAAAGAATATCTTTTTTTAGCAGCTTTATTTGTTTTTAATTTTGGCATAATTTTTAACTCCTTTCGATTTGTTATTATTATTTACAGATTATTTATCTGCTTTTTTAGCTAAAATTGTAAACATATTTCTACCTTCTAATTTAGGTTGTTTTTCTACTACTGCAACATCTTCTAAAGCTTCTATAAATTTATTTAGTACTGCTTCTCCTGCTTTTGAATTGTTAACTTCTCTTCCCCTAAATCTTACAGTTATTTTAACTTTGTTTCCATCATTTAAAAACTTTCTAGCGTTTTTTGATTTAAACCCAAAGTCATGTTCTTCGATATTTGGAGTAACTCTTAGTTCTTTTATTTCAAGAACTTTTTGTTTTTTCTTAGCTTCTTTTTCTTTTTTAGCTTGCTCAAATTTATATTTTCCATAGTTCATTATTTTACAAACTGGTGGATTTGAATTTGGTGCAACTAAAACTAAATCCAAGCTTTTTTCTCCTGCTTTTTCTAAAGCCTCATTAAAAGGAATAACTCCTAATTTTTCTCCATTTTCTCCGATTAATTGAACTTCTTTAGCTCTTATTTGTCTGTTGATTGGTAATTCTTGTTTTATAAAAAACACCTCCAATAAAAAAATTGACTTTTGTTACAAGCCAATCATCAAAATAAAATTAGCACATAGAAATGCTAAAATTATTCAATTTCCAACCTTTTTCCTTATTTGGATAAGGTGAGAAGTGATTACTTCTTCTTGTAACGTTTATTATTATACTATATATTCTCTTATCTTGTCAAGCATTTTTTCTCATTTTATTTCTTATCTCATGTAAATATACTATATATTATAATTCCAATAGATTGTATTATGAATAGATTTAAAATATTAGATGTTAATAAATTATTTGTTGCCTCTACTACACCTAATATATCATCCTGTTTTTTACTTTTTTTATAATGTTTTTGTGCTTCAAAAAATGTAATTAATTCTGGGATGCTTGTTATAAATCCTAATAATATCCCTATTATAGTTTGTGAAATATTAAATATATTACATAAATTTTCTAAAGTATTTCCAAGTAAATTTCCAATAAAAAATAATAATATCCCAGTTATGATTAAATAAATTGTATATTTAATTGTTTTCTTCTTATTTCCTCTTTCCCATTTTTCTTCTTTTTCAATTTGACTTTCTAATATTTTATCTTCCTTTTTTAAATATAATTTATGTGCATTATTATTTAAAAATCTAAATAATAAATAAATTATTATAAATATTGGTACAATTCCTAAGTTAACTTCTATATTAATTGTTATTAATATAATAGGTAAGATAATTGTTATAATTACCAAAATAACATCTATTTTTATTGCCTTATTATTAAATGCCTTAATATTTTTATTTAATATTATTGAAGCTAAATATTGAATTAAATTAATTAAATTAGAACTTAGAACATTAATAATACTTGCTCCTATTAATCCATTTAAACTTGATACTCCTATTGTTAACAATTCTGGCATTGAAGTAGCATATCCTGCAATATCTCCAACAGTTTTAGGTTTTAAATTTAATGTTTCAGCAAGTTTCCTTAATGTAGTAACTAATATATATTTTGATATAACTACTATTATTGCAGAATATATTATAAACTTTAAACTTTCTATTAACATTTATATTTAACCTCTTTCTTATTAGTTTTTCTTTTATTTTACCCTATTTAGTTGCCATTTATTAGAAAATGCTGTATAATGTTAACAATTTTAAACGTACAAAATATAGAAAAAAATTATTTAAACTAATTAATTGGAAATTGACTTTCAATTGGACATGATGTCCTATTAAGAAACGTCCCCAATTGGACATGGAGGTAGAAAATGATAGATATTAAATTTTTAAAGGAAAATCCTGATATTGTTAAAGAAAATATCAAGAAAAAATTTCAAGACTATAAACTAAATCTAGTTGATGAAGTTATAGAGCTTGATATAAAAAATAGAGAGGCTAAATTAAATGGTGATAATTTAAGAGCTGATAGAAAGTCTTTAAGTTCTCAAATTGGTGAGCTTATGAAATCAGGAAGAAAAGATGAAGCAGAAGCTATAAAAACTAAAGTCGGTGAAATAAATTCTAAGCTTGAAGAAAATGAAAAGTTAGAAACTCAGTATTCAGAAGAAATTAAGTCAAGAATGATGAAAATACCAAATATAATGCATGAATCTGTCCCTATAGGAGAAGATGATAGTAAAAACGTTGAAATTCAAAAATATGGTGAACCTATAGTTCCAGATTATGATATTCCTTTCCATGGTGAAATTCTAGAAAATCTAGGTGGTCTTGATTTAGATAGTGCTAGACGTGTTGCAGGACAAGGATTTTATTATTTAATGGGTGATGTTGCAAGGCTTCATTCAGCAGTTTTAACTTATGCTAGAGATTTTATGATTAATAAAGGATTTACATATTGTATCCCACCTTATATGATAAGATCTGATGTAGTAACAGGTGTTATGAGTTTTGAAGAAATGGATGCAATGATGTATAAAATTGAAGGTGAGGATTTATACTTAATTGGTACTTCTGAACATTCTATGATTGGTAAATTTAAAGACCAAATTCTAAAAAAGGAAGATATGCCATATTCAATGACTTCATATTCTCCATGCTTTAGAAAAGAAAAAGGTGCTCATGGTATAGAAGAACGTGGTGTTTATAGAATTCATCAATTTGAAAAACAAGAAATGATTGTTGTTTGTGAACCAGAAGATTCTTGGGAATGGTATGATAAAATGTGGTCATATACAGTTGAATTCTTTAGAAGTATGAATATTCCTGTAAGGACTTTAGAATGTTGTAGCGGTGATTTAGCAGATTTAAAAGCAAAATCTTGTGATGTTGAAGCATGGAGCCCTAGACAACAAAAATATTTTGAAGTTGGAAGTTGTTCAAACTTAACAGATGCACAAGCACGTAGACTTGGTATTAGAATTAAAGGTGAAAACGGAAACTACTTTGCACATACTTTAAACAACACTGTAGTTGCACCTCCTCGTATGTTAATTTCTATAATGGAAAATAACTATCAACCTGATGGAAGTGTTATTGTTCCTGAAGTTTTAAGGCCTTATATGGGTGGATTAGAGAAAATACAAATAAAAAAATAATATTTAAGAAGCAGTAATGATTACTGTTTCTTTTTTGTAATATAAACATATTTAATTGATTTGATTATGTAAATATGATATAATGTCATCAGTAAGTTTTAGAGGTAACTTAAAAATATTTTTTTAAGCAACATAGGAGGTAAATATGGAAAGAAATTTCAATCCATGTGTTGTCGAGATTTTAGGCGCTTATTGGGGCGATGAAGGAAAAGGCAGAGCTGCTTTTTTTGAATCCCAAGATGCACACTTAGTCTTGCGGACAACTGGTGGTGACAATGCTGGTCATACAGTATATTTTAAGGGCGAGAAAATCCCCTTACATCTAATTCCAAGTGGTATTATTTGGCCACAAACAACTGCAGTCATTTGTAATGGAGTAGTTATAAATCCAGTTATTTTATATGAAGAGATTCAGATGCTTTCTAAATATGTAGACATTACACCTGAAAAGCTTTTAATTTCTGGTTCTGCTAATATGATATTACCATATCACATTGATTTAGATGGAATACAAGAAAGAAAACGTGGCAATCAAAAAATTGGTACAACAAATAGAGGAATTGGTCCTTGTTATTCTTTCAAATCTGATAGATTTTCTCTTAGAATGCATGATGTTTTTAGAGATGAGAAAGATTTAATCGAACTGATTAAACTCAATTTAAAAAATCGTGAAGAAGAATTTCGTAAAGCTGGATTAACATATTCAGTTGAGGAAATCTATGAATATTGCATGGAAGCAAAGAGAAATCTTGGAAAATTTATTGGAAATCCTGACTTAGTTCTCTGGCCGGCTATTAGAGATGGCAAAAAAGTTGTTATCGAAGGTGCTCAAGCAGATAGGTTGGATTTGGAAGTTGGCGATAGTCCTTATTGTACTAGTTCATATTGCAATCCTTCGGGAACTCTTTCAGGAGCAGGCATAGGACCTAAATTTGCAAATAAGATAATTGCAACTGTAAAGGCTTATTGTTCTAGAGTTGGTAATGGTCCATTTCCAACTATTCAAAATAATGATGCTGGAGATACAATTAGAAGACTTGGGCATGAGTATGGAACTACAACTGGTAGACCTCGTGACTGTGGCTACTTGGATTTAGTACCTATTAATCCCTTGCGTGGGTATACAGACCTATGCTTAAATCATTTGGATACTATCGGCCTTATTGGTAAAGAAATAGGATGCATTTATATATGTACTGCTTATATTTATCAAGGTGAAAAAATCACTTATTATCCAGATGATATATCAGTAACAAAAGAAATCCCAACTCCATTATATGAAAAAACTTTTAATGGTGGATGGGAAATCCCAGAAGGTTGTAAGTCTTTTGAAGACCTTCCAAAGAAAGCTCAGGAATTTGTAGAATTTATCGAAGAATTTACTCAAACTCCTGTTAGTATTATTGGAATCGGTCCAAGGAATGAAGATACAATCATAAGATAACTATTAACATTGTTACCACTAACTTACTAAAATAGAGGGTTCCTTTCAAGGAGCTCTCTACTTATTATATTCAATTTATTGAAATTTAAATAAAAATATGTTATTATTAGCATATAAAAATCGAAAGGAAAGTAAACTATGTTAGTAAAAAACCCTAAATTTGAGATTTCTGCAGTTAGACCAAATCAATATCCAAAAAATAATTTACCTGAAATTGTTTTGGTTGGTAAATCTAATGTTGGAAAATCAAGTTTTGTAAATACAATGATAAATAGAAAAAAGCTAGCTAGAACTAGTAGTGAACCTGGAAAAACTCGTCAAATTAATTTTTATAATATAGATGAAACATTTTATTTTGTTGATTTACCTGGTTACGGATATAGTAAAATGTCTAAGAAAGAACAAGAACAAGTTGGAAAATTTATTGAAGAATATCTATTTAATAGAAAAGAAATATCTTTAATCATTTTCTTAGTAGATATTAGACACTCTCCAACAGCTAATGATAAACTTATGTACAATTATATTATTTCATCAGGACTACCATTCATTATCTTAGCTAATAAAGCTGATAAAATAGCAATTACTAAAGTGGATAATGCAGTTAAAGATTTACAAAAACAATTAAATCCAATTGGAGATATTACCACTCTACCTTTTTCATCTGAAAGAAAAATTTATAAAGATGAAATTTGGGATATTATAGATAGCTGTATTTAAATTTTGTTATATAATCATAAAAGCCACCATTTATGGTGGCTTAGTTTATTAGCAACATTTACATTTACATTTTTTATCTTTTTTCTTGTTACATAACATTAAAATTATTGTTAGTATTAACAATAGTCCTAATATAACTGCTAAAACTATAACAGCTGGTAATGCTGCAAGTATTGCTGCAGCTACTGCAGCTCCAATAATTAATCCAATTACAAAAGCAAATGCTGTTAATAATATAATTGCTACAATACCTAAGCAGTTTCTTCTTTTTGTGCATCTTTCTTCTTTGTTTTCATAGCAGTAAATTGTTTCTTGTGGCTCCATAATCAGTCACCTCCAATATAGTATTTTGATTAATACTATATTATATAATATGTCGAATTTTGTATATTGTGATTTCTAGTAAGACAAAAAATTATCTTTTAATTAAATAGAAAAAAGTCGGATTATTCTCCAACCTTCTTCTCTATTTTTGTTATTGCTTTTATTGCTTTTGGCCTTTCTAAAACTATAACATGCCCACATCCTTGGCATTTTAGTTTAAAATCGACACCAACCCTTGTTATTTCCCATAACTTACTACCACAAGGATGCTGTTTTTTAGTTCTTACTATATCACCAACTTGATATTCCATTAATATTCCTCCTATGAGACAAGTGGGACAGGGCTATTTTGTTTCATATTTTTGTTGTTTTTTGTCGAAACAATATATTGACATGTTTCGACAAATTTGTGAGACACTTTTGCCCTGTCCCTAATGTCTCATTTCTTTAATAGCTTTTTCAAATCTTTTTGCCATTCTTTCTTTTCCTATAACTTGCATTATCTCATACATATCTGGTGTGTTTGTTCTAGCAGTTAAAGCTACTCTTAAAACTGTACTTACATCTCCAACATGTGCTTTATACATTTCTGGGTTTGCTTTAAATTCTTTTACCTCTTTTGCATATCCCATTTCTCCTGCTAGTTCTTTAATTTTATCAAACCATTCTTGTTTTTCATCATTTTCATCATAGTATTTTTCTATATATAGATTTAATATTTTTTCAATATCTTCTTTTTCATTAATTACTTGGTATTCATAGCTTTGTTCTTTGCTATAGAATTGTTCATCATACATATATTCTATATTTTCTTTTACATCTGACCATTTAGAAATATCTTTTCTTGGCTTTTTATTTCCTCTTTCAATTCCAAATACTTTTAATGAATATTCCTTATCTGATAACATTTTTACTAATTCTTCATCGTGTCTTTTAGCCCAATCTAAAGTTTCTTCATATACTTTTTCAGCTGTAAATTTTGATATTACTGTTTTTCCAACATCTAATAATTTCACCATATCAAATAAAGCTCCACTTACACTCATTTTGTTTAATTGAAGTTCGAATTCTGATATATCTTTATCTTTATTTGCTCTTCTCCAATTTTCAAAATTTGAGTTTGCTATATTTAATAAGTATTCATTTACTGCTTCTGCAGGTATTCCCATTTCCTCATAATATGAAACTGCTGCTTCTGGGTCTTTTCTTTTACTTAATTTTCTTTTGTTTCCATTATCATTTTTCATAATTGGTGCAATATGTGCATATTTAGGAGCTTTAAATCCTAATTCATGGAATAATTGTAAATGTAATGGAACAGAAGATAACCATTCATCTCCACGGATAACATGTGTTGTTCCCATTAAATGATCATCTATTGCATGTGCAAAATGATATGTTGGTAAACCATCAGCCTTTATAATTACAATATCTTGGTCGTTTTCTGGAAACTCAACATTTCCTTTTATAACATCCTTATGTTTTATCTTCTTATCTTCTCTGCCTGGAGATTTAAATCTTATAATATAGTTTTTCCCTTCTTTTATTTTTTCTGCCATTTCTTCTACTGTATTATTTCTACATTTTGCCCATACTCCATAATATCCTGGTCTAATCTTAGCAGCTTCTTGCTTTGAACGAATTGCTTCTACATCTTCTGGAGTACAAAAACATGGATATGCTTTTCCTTGTTCAATTAGGTATTTTGCATAACTTTGATAAATCTCTTTTCTTTGAGATTGTTTATATGGTCCATAATCTCCTTTTTCTTCATTGTCAGAAATCATTCCTTCGTCTGCTTCTAACCCAAATTGTTTTAAAGAATTTACTATTTCCATTACTCCATTTTCAATTTCTCTTTTTTGGTCTGTATCTTCTATCCTTAAGAAAAATACCCCTTCTGTTTGTTCAACTATTTTTTTTGCTATTAATCCTTGATATAGACCTCCAACATGCATAACTCCTGTTGGACTTGGAGCATATCTTGTTACTACTGCTCCTTCTTTTAAATTTCTTCTAGGATACTTCTCCTCATAATATGAAATGTCCTTTGCATCTGGAAATATTAAATTTGCTAAATCTTTATAATCCATTATTCTCTCTCACCTTTTTCTTCTATATTATTTATAGTTTCACTATATTTTATTAAAATATTATAAAATTCATCTCTATCAATATCTGGTATAGCTTCTTTTACTTTTCTTTTAATATCATTTGTTGGTAAATTTCTGTTTTGTCTTATTATTTTTATAATTTCACTAATTCTTATCTGTTTTAAATCATTTTCCATATTTACCACTACCTTTTCTTAATATATCATATATTATAGCATCTACGATTATATTTGTAAATATTATCCATATATTATTAGATATAAAAAATACCAAGTATAATTTCTTGGTATTTTCGTATTTCATTATACTTCCATTATAATCTGAATTATCATTGATACCGTTTTGCCTATTTTCTATATTTATTCTAAGTTCTTCATTACCATTGTTTCTCTATGTTTTGTCGGTTTTTGCCCGACCTATTGAAACTTATTAAAAATTGATAGGTTATAACCAAAATATAAGCAGAAATAAGTCTTTGTTTATTAAACTATATTGTTAATCTCTCCTATCAATTAATATTTTTTAAACTTCTTGACTTTTTACTTATAAATGGTTTATAATAAATATAGGAAATGACAAATCCACAAACGTGGTTTTGCCGATATATTGATTAAAATAAACCAAACGCCCGGCTAAGCAGAATGGTTTATTTTTTATCTATTTATGTAGTTGCTTATCAACCCAGTTCTTATACAGAACTGCTGCTAAGGCAACGTTTAATGTTAAAGATAACATTAGTAATATTATATAAAATAGTATCACTTTAACCATAAACATCACCACCCTTCCTACGAAGATTCGTAATTTAGGTGGCAAAACCACATCTGCTTTTCATCATTTCCTATGAACCTTACTATACTATATTTATTTATAAAATACAAGCAAACAAAATATTTTTTGTAATTTTTTTCAATTTAGAAACCTTTACAAACCTGATGAGTTATAACCAAATTATAACCAGATTGTACATTTCAACTTACAAACAATTTGAAATTAGTACAATTGGCTATACTTCCATTATAATTGGTATAATCATCGGATTTCTTTTTGTTTTTGAAAAAATATAATCTCTTAGATTTTCTCTTGTTGTCGACTTAATTGTTGCCCAATCTCTAATACCTTTTTCTTCACATTTTCTTATTTCATGTCTTACTACTGATTTTACATCGTCCATTAAATTTTCAGATTCTCTTACATAAACAAATCCTCTTGAAATTACATCAGGTCCTGCAACTACTTCACCAGTTGAAGAATCCATAGTAAGTACTATTACTATTAGTCCGTCTTGAGATAAATGTTGTCTATCTCTTAGCACTATACTTCCTACATCTCCTACTCCAAGACCATCTACCAATACTCTACCATTTGGCACAGTATTTGTGAATTCAGCTCCTCTTTCGTCTATTTCTAGCACTCTACCATTTTGCATCATAATGATATTGTCTTTTTCAATTCCCATACTTTGTGCTGTTTCACTATGAGCTATTAATTGTCTATATTCACCATGTACAGGAATAAAATATTTTGGTTTAGCTAGTGCTAAAATCAACTTCTGTTCTTCTTGACACGCATGTCCTGAAACATGTATATCTTCTAATGAACTATATATTACTTCTGCTCCTATTTGCATTAAATCATCTATTACTTTAGATACAAATTTTTCATTTCCAGGTATTGGTGTTGCTGATATTATAACTAAATCATTTGGTGTTATTTTTACTTTTCTATGATCCCCTGCAGCCATTCTTGTTAATGCTGACATAGGCTCTCCTTGACTTCCTGTTGTTATTATTACTAATTGCTCATCTGTATAGTTATTAATCATATCAATATCTATAAATATATTTTCTGGACATTTGATATATCCTAATTCTCTTGCAGTAGTAATCATATTAATCATACTTCTACCACATACTGCAATCTTTCTATTATATTTTACTGCAGAATTTACTATTTGTTGCACTCTATGAACATTTGAAGCAAATGTTGCTACTACTATTCTTTTTGTACAATGTAAAAATAATTTATCAAACACTTCTCCTACTGAGCTTTCAGACATTGTAAATCCTTTTCTCTCAGCATTTGTACTGTCTGACATTAGTGCCAAAATCCCTTTATTTCCAAGTTCAGCTATTCTTCCAAAATCCATTAAATTGCCATCAATTGGTGTATAGTCTACTTTAAAATCTCCAGTGTGTAATACTGTTCCTGCAGGTGTTGTAATTGCAAGCATTACTGAATCTGGTATACTGTGTGAACTTCTTATAAATTCAACTTTAAAGTTATTTCCAAATTTAATAGTCTGACCTTGTTTTACTTCTATTAGTTTTGTACTTCTTAATAATTTATGTTCTTCTAATTTATTTCTAATTAACCCTGCCGCTAATTTTGGTGCATATATTGGTATATTTATTTTCTTTAATAAATATGGAACACTTCCTATATGGTCTTCATGTCCATGTGTTATTAATAGACCTTTTATTTTATCTACATTTTTTTCTAGATATGTGATATCTGGTATAACTAAGTCTACTCCTAACATATCATCTTCTGGAAATGATAAACCACAGTCAACTACTATCATTTCATTTTCATATTCAAATACTGTAATATTTTTTCCAATCTCATGTAATCCACCTAATGGTATTATTTTTAGTTTTGAATTTTTGAATATTTTTTCATTATTATTTCTTTTGCTTGACCTTGTATTTCTTCTAGTAACCTTTTTTTCTTCTATTTTCTTTTCTTTGTTACTTTCTTCTTTTCTTTGATTTTCCTCTTTTTTTACACTTTTCTTAGTATATGGTCTTTTATTAGTTCTTTTTGTTCCTCCTTCCTTAGTACTTTTTCTTGTACTTTTTCTTTTCACTTCTGAATTTTCAATTTTCTTCTCTTCTTTTTCATTATTTTTCAAATTCTCTTGTGACATAAATTCTCCTTTCTATCTTTTTCATTTTCATATTTAATCCTATTAATACATTTAAAAAACTAGTTTTTAATCAAACTAATTTAATCTAATCTAATCTTATTAATTTCCGTATGTACACTAATAGAGTTTATATTTTTATATAGCTCTCTCTTAAGCTAATATATTATAAACTTACTTACATATTTTAATAATTCCGTTCAACATTATTATTTACTTTGTTTCAGTTTTTAATACAAATTTTTCTCTTAATTTTAGTTTTTTAAACTTATAATAAAATCTCATTTTTTAGCTATATCGCTAATCACTGTTTTTTATTATACTATATTATTCCAAAAAAGTCAATTTTTTAATAATCACTGATAGTGTCAATTTATTTCGGGAAAATTCTTAAAAAAATTTTACCCTTCAAAATTGCTCTATAAATAAACTGTTTTATACAGCTTTATATTCTAATAAATTTTTTAAAAATATTTTTTCCTCTTTCGTTCCAAAATTCATTATTGGTATATTTACCGGTTTAAAGTCTATGCTTTCTTTTATCTTTGCGTTAGCTTGATTTCTTATCTTTTGTATTTCTTTAATTTCTATTATTTTTTTACTATTATTTAAAATTTCTTCTGTACTTA
>CAQRYF010000014.1 GCA_948875265.1 uncultured Clostridia bacterium | reverse complement strand
AGGTCGGGTGTGGGCAGAGCCCACATCAACATCAGGGTGAACTACTCTTGAAATAATTTTTATGTTTTAGGGTGTCCTAATCAAAAATTATTGACACTATATTCTAAAAATTATATACAATAAACTTTATGTATGTTATTTTCCTTGTTTCAGTCTTAAATATCCTAATTCTTCCCAAACATTGTAAGCTAAGTTTAATCTAAATACTAAAGTTGGCTTTGCTCCTGCTCTATTTTTGTCTACAACACAGGCATAATATCTTACATCTGGGTCATCATACTTTTTCAAATCATAAAACTTTGTGTCTACTTCTTTTAATGAGTATTCATAATCTTTAAGAGTATCTCTATTTATTTGTTTTATTAAACATAGTGTGTCTAGTACTTCTTTTACTGTTCTGCTAACTGCTAAGTCGTTTACATTTAAGTTTACTGGTAATGTATTACTTTCTGCTAATTGTAATGTTGAGCATATATACATACCAAAGTTTTGTGCTAAATTTGAAAGTATTGTTGCTGTTTTCTTTAGTTCTTCTCCTATTCCTATATTTGCTGTATCGGTTTTTAATGTATCATAAAATACATATTCTATTTGTTCTTTGTAATAATAGTTCATTATTACTTTTTTTAGTTCATCATTTGTATGGTCTGTTATGTTTATAAAATATATAGAATTTGCTATTTGTTCATTTGCCCAATCTGTTATTGCTATTGTTTGTTTAAATTCTGTTGAAATTTCATAAAGTCTTTTTACAAATTGTTTTTGAGTTTCTTCTTTTTCTTTTATTACAAAACCGTTTTCATCTACTTTTACTTCTTTTGGGTTGTCTGGTCTAAATTTAAATTCTAATAATTCTCCTTCTGTTTTACTTATTTTTTGACCATGTAATTCTTGTATTGCTGGATTATTTATAATTGTTGTAATTAAACAAAGTCTCATTTTTTCTTCTGACATTTCGTTAGATATTATTAAAACTTTCTTTTTATGAACTAGGGCTGTATGTGCTGCTATATCTATAGTAAATCTACTTTTACCAGAGTTAGATGGCATTGAAAATGCCATTGTTTCCCCTTTTCTTATTCCTTTAAATACTGATGTTAGTATTGGAAAAGGTAATGGTAATCCATTTGTTAGGTTGTTATCTCCCATTTGTAAGAAGTCTGTTAGGTCTTTGCTTATTACTGCTCTTTTGAATTTTTCTGTATCATTTACTTGAACAACTGCGTTTGCCACTTCTTCTACAGTCATTTTGTCATATAAAATATAGTCTCTTATTTCTACTACTTTATCTTGTATTTCTTTTATTGGTATAGCTAAATAATTTTTTCTTAAAACAAATAATTTCTTTAAATTTATATATATTTTTTCCATATTGTAATTTTCTTCTTTAGCTTCTTTTTTTAATTCAGACTTTAATCTATAAGATTTTTCTGTATCTTTTGCAAAATTAAATCCACTTTTAGCTTTTTCTGGAGTATATGGTCCTCCTTCTGTAAATAATATACTTTTATATATATTTAATATTTCATCATCTTCAAACTGGCATTCTTCATATAAGAAATAATACTTAACTATTAATTTTGGATCATTTAATAATAATCCAATATATATACGTTCAATTTTTTTATCGCTTAATTTTTTAGGATATATTCCTTTTTCTTCTTCAATGTTGTCTTCATATTTTATATTTCTTTTATTTTTTTCAATTTGTATATCTGTATTCATATCCTCTTTAGTTTTACTTTGTTTTTTAGCTTTATTTTTACTTAGTTGCTCTATTTTCCCTACAGCTGCTATATAGTTTTTATTTGCTAAATCTTCTCTTATTTCATAGATTATTTCTTCGTTATCAGGTGTTACTGGTATAGTATCCAATAGTTTAAATATTTTATCTACTTTATTTTCTTCCATAATCAATCTTTCCCTTCTATTTTATTTCTTATTTCTAAAATTTCTTTATTGGTTTTATTTAAAAATATTTCATTGTATTCTATTTCTTCATTGTTTATATTGTACTTTTCTTTTATTTTTAAAATTCGATTTACACTTTTGTTTACCCTTGATTCTTTAAATATGCTTGTTTTTACGTTCTTAATTATTTCTTCAATAACTTTTATATCATTATTGTATTTAAAGAGGATAATATCATTTCCAGCTTCAAAGGCTTTTTTTACAGCTTTATTTTTCCCATATGCTAATTGTACAGCTTTCATTCTTACATCATCAGTTATTATTAAACCTTTATATCTAAATTTCTTCCTGATATATTTAGTAATAAATCTTCTAGACATTGAAGCTGGATATTTATTAGTAACTTTATCTATTTTTAAATGGCTTACTAATATAGCATCTGCTCCATTTTCTATTGCTTCTTTGAATGGTATCATATCTTCTTTTTCTAGATTGTTCATTTTTTCTTTAATTACTGGTATTGTAAAATGAGAATCTTTTTTAGTTGCTCCATGTCCAGGATAATGTTTTATTACTGAAATAACATTTTGACTTTGTAATTGTTTCATGTATTCTGTTCCCAATTCACTTACTTCGTTTACATTCTCACTAAAAGCCCTGTCCCCTATTGCATGGTTATTATCAAATCTCTTTATATCTAATATAGGAGCAAAATTAAGATTAAAACCAGTATTTCTTAACATCTTTCCTGTAATTTCTCCTGCTCTTTTGACAAGATTTTCTTCCTTGTATTGAGCTAATTTATATGCTGAAGGTAAATTCATAAAGTCTTGTGGCATTCTATTTACTCTTCCGCCTTCTTGGTCAATTGCTATAAATAGTGGTATTTTATTAGCTTTATTTACTTCTTTAATATGATTAATTAAATCTACTAATTCTTTATAACTTTTATAATTTTTCCTATATAAAAGTACTCCTCCTATTTTATATTTTAAAATAATATCATCAATTTTAGAAATAGCATCAGGTGTATCAATTCCTATAATAAGCATTTGACCAATTTTTTCTTCAATACTTAGATTTCTTATTTCTATATTCATACTTCCCTCTTATTTTATTTTTCTTAATTATATACTTTTAAATATTTTAAATCAATAGATTTTTCTATAAAAATGTGCTATTATGTAATAGCTATTAAACATTTTTGAATTAATAAAGAAAGGAGTCGTATGGTTATTTAATATCATACAAGATAATTTATGGCATTTGATGGAATTGTTACTAAAGCAATAGCTTCAGAATTACAACAGCTTTCTGGAGCAAGAATAGATAAAATTTTTCAACCTAGTAAAAATAATATAGTATTAGGTTTTTATTTAAATGGTACAAATTATGCATTAAATATTTGTACAGATTCACAAAACTATAGAATTCATCTAACTACTCATCCTAAGTCTAATCCTAAGGTTGCACCTAATTTTTGTATGGTTCTTCGTAAACATTTAATAGGATTGCATATTAAGAACATTATCACTTCTAATTTAGAAAGAATTGTTACTATAGAATTTGAAGGTTTTGATGATGTAGATGATATTATTACTAAAAAGCTAATTGTCGAACTTATGGGAAAGCATTGTAATATCATTCTTCTTGATGAAGAAAATGTAATAATAGATAGTTTAAGGCATATTAATAACGAGGTTGATAATACAAGAATAATTGTACCTCATGTGAAATATTCCTACCCTATTGTTTCTAAAGATAATTTTTTAGAGGTTGTATCTTTTGAAGAGTTTAAGCAAAAATTAGGATTAATAGAAGATATCATATCTTTACCTTATATTATTAGCAATAAGTTTAATGGTATTAGTAAGATGTTTATTAAAGCTATAATAAGTAAATTAAATATAACAAATATAGATGATACTTCTTTACAAAAAATTTATGAATATATATTACAAGTAATAAATAATACTGATAATTTTAATTTATCTTTTGAAACCATAATTGATAAAAAGAAAGATTATTTCTTAGTACCAATTAAAAATGATAAATCTTTTAATTTAAATTTCTTTATTGATGATTTTTACTATAAAAAAGAAACTTCAGAAGAATTCAAAGTTTATAGAAATAGTGTATTGAAATTAATTTTAGATACATTAAAAAAATACAATAAACGTCTTGAAAATATTAATCAAAAATTAAAAGAATGTGATGGTATGGATACTTATAGGATTTATGGAGAGCTTATTACTGCTAATTTATATAAGATCAAAGATACAAATATAGACCATATACAATTAGAAAATTACTATGATAATAATAATTTAATAACTATTCCTCTTGACAAAAAGTATTCTCCAAGTTTTAATGCAAAAAGATTTTTCAAAAAATATAATAAATTAAAAAATGCTTTAGAAATAATTACTTATCAAAAAGAAGAAACACTAAACGAATTAAATTATATTGAAAGTATTGTTTATGAATTAGAAAATTGTTCAACTACTAATGAAGTTTCAGAAATATTCGAAGAAATATCTGAAAATGTTGTTTTTAAAGATAGGACTGAAAAATATAAAAAGAAAAAAGATGGAAAAGTAAAAAAATCTAAACTTACTAAAAATAAAAATGTATCTTTTAATCCTTTAAAATATACTATTGATGGATATACCCTTTTAGTTGGTAGAAACAATAAAGAAAATGATTATTTAACTTTAAAATATGCAAAAAAAACTGATTTATGGTTTCATACAAAAGATTTTCATGGTAGTCATGCTATTTTAATACTTAATAATTCTACTCCAGATGATGATGTGCTAATAAAATGTGCTAAAATAGTATCTTACCATAGTAAAGCTAGAAATTCTTCAAATGTTCCTGTTGATTTTTGCGAAGTAAAATATGTTAAAAAGCCTAATGGTGCAAAACCTGGTATGGTTATTTATACTAATAATAAAACTATTAATGTTCAACCTGGTATTAGTTTAAAATAATATATAATTAATTACATAAAATAATACAAGTAATTAGAAAAAATCCCATTTACTTGTATTATTTTATGTATGGCTAAAACCGTCTCTAAAGTACTATGTTAGTTTAAGGTCAATTGCAATTAGGGTTGGTTTAATTTCTTAAAGTCCCCAGTGGAACTACATAAACCCCATCATTTCTCTTGTATGCATATTCTGTTGCAGTTAATACCATTAAAAAGGATGGCTCATTCATCTTAGTAATATCTACACTATCTTTAAATTTTAATAGATTTTGAGCTGCTTCTTCTATCGCTTCATTCGAACCTAATTTTATTTCAATTGCCCCCCATTTACCATCATGTAAATGAATAATGGCATCACATTCTAATCCGTTTTTATCTCTATAGTAAAATACTTCTCCATCTATATTTTGTGAATAAATTTTTAAATCTCTTATACATAAACTTTCAAAAATCAATCCAAATGTCTTGAAATCTTTCAACAAATCTTTATCTGTTGCTCTTAAGGATGCAACAGCAATAGATGGATCTACAAACTCTCTTTTTTTACTTGTTCTGATGTCAGTTTTACTTCTTAACTTAGGTTGCCATGCTTCCACATCATCAATAATATATAATTTTTCTAAAGCTTTAAGATAATCAGCTATGGTCTTTTCACTAATATCATTATCATTTGTTTTTGTATCTTCTCTTATAACAGATAAATTGGCTGTTGTAGAAATATTTCTTGCTAGGCTTCTTAATATCATTCTTGTTCTTGTTTCATTTCTTTCTACACCATCCACAGTTTTTATATCATTTTTTATAATAGATTCTAAATAATCTCTAGCTATGGTATATGAGTCTTCTCCTTTAAATTCTATACCTGCTGGCCATCCGCCCTTAGCACACAAAAAGGCAATATCCTCTAGTTTTAATTTGCTTACTCCGTTAATATCTATATTATTTTCAAACAATTCTTTTAATGAAACTGTTCCAACAGATTCATTTGATTCGTATAAACTCATAGGTCTCATCAATAATTTTACTATTCTGCCTGTTCCAGTATGCCTTGGTTTATACTCTCTAGGAGTAGCTGAACCTGTTAATATATATTGGCCTTTCAAACCTGTATTATCTACATCATATCTTATAGCATCCCAAATCATAGGTGCATCCTGCCATTCATCAATTAATCTTGGTTTTTCTCCTTGTAATAGTAAATCTGGTCTTGTTTTTGCAATTTCCATATTATTTTCAAAAGTCACAGGATTTTGAAGCTCTAACAAACTTTTTGAATGTTGCTTTGCAGTAGTAGATTTTCCGCACCATTTACATCCTTCTATGCAAATTGCTCCATAAAGATTCATTCTTTTTTCTAGTATTGTATCCACTAATCTTGGCATATATTTTTTCATAATATACCTCCTTATTAATTATTATATCTTTATTCTATAATAATTATACTACAAACTTCCGAGTTTGGCAATATTTCACTTCCGAGTTTGGCGTATTTTTGCTTCCGAGTTTGGCAGATTATATAATATAATTTAAACTTAATAAGTCTATCACACTTATTTTTCTGCAATATATGACATTTCTTTATTTTTATATCAAAAAACACTAAAATCTTTAGTGTTTCTCATTCAATATATATATTTACAATTTATTGTTTTAATGCTGTAATTGGTACGACATATAATCTTGATATTGTTTTTTCTCCTTCTAGAATTGATGCTGGAGATATTTTAGCAAATTCCACATTATTAGATAGTTCCCCAGTTATTTTATGCAAAAGAACCTCACTATTAGAATGATAACGGTCTGCCCAAGTCTTGCCACAGTACTTTTTATTATCATTTTACACTACCCAGTGATTTTTATTAATTTTATTCGGTGATTTTTATCGATTTTATTCCGTTGTTTTTATTTTTTCCATTCCATGTTTTTTTATTGATATTATATGTTTTTTTACGCTTTTAATACATCATACTTTTTTTAATTTCTTATTAGTTACAGTTTAAATAAATCTATAATATCAACATCCCTAAAATCAATGTTATTACAGTATTACCTTTTCTTATTGGTGAAACTGTTGATACATTTGCATATTTGACTGATAATATTGCACATATATATCCAATAGACTGAATTATAGAAAGAGGAGCTATTTTTATTATATTCATTATATTAAAATTTTGTATAACATCTGTTTTTAATGCTCCTATAATTACATAAGCAATATTTCCAATTAGTAATCCTAATAATGATAATCTTATTGATAAATTATCTTTTGAACATTTCTTCATTACTATTACAGTAAATCCAGTAAAAATTGCTGAAATCAAACTTAAATATAGCCACATATCTTTTCCTTTATAATTTTTATTATTTTCTAAATTAGAATATCATAAATAATATTTTTTTACAAGAAAATAGCAAAAAAGAAAATAGCAAAAATTGATTTATTGGTTATTATATGCTATATTATTGTTACTATTTGCTAAAATGCAAAATTTAGATATATCCAAATACTTATTTATTAATGGAGGAAATAATATGAAGGTTTCACGGGAACTAGCTTTAGAGTTGTTTAATTTAAGCGAGAATTTTTCAGAGGATGATTTAAAAAAGAAATATACACAACTTGCTAAGATTACTCATTCTGATATGGGTGGAGATGAATATTTATTTAATTTTATTGTTTGTTGTAAAGATATTTTAGAAAAAGCTATTACTGCATCTAATGTTAAACATTCTAATAATAATGGATACAATACTAGCAACACCAACGATTCACCTGCTAAAAAATATAATATTAGTATATATAATCTCTTTTCACTTATGAGATATGGTTACTGTCGTTATAACATTAATGATATTAATAAAATACTAGCAACAGCAAAGATATCTATTAGGCCTATCTTTAAAGGTAAATCATTTGAACAAAGTATCGAACTAAATTTAAGTCAACCTTTTTATAAATTTTTAATTGATGGAAATTGTACATTTAATCAGGCTTTTTCTTTTAATCAAGAATTCTTTAAGCGTTTTAAACATTTTAAAGTTCGTGTAGAATTTATGGATGATATTTTTAAATTTAAAATATCGCCAAAGAAGCTTTCTCATATTGTAAAATATGAAAACTTTTATTTTGATTCTGTTATTAAATTTACTTTTAAATAACAGAAAAATAGGTAGTATATTAATTTTATATACTGCCTATTTTTATTTTCTAAAATTTTATTACCAAAATATTAATAATGTTATTGCTGTAGCAAGTATTATTTCAGGCTTTGTCCATTCTTTAGGTATTAATTCTAATTCTCCTTCTTCTTTTTCATTAACTAAAGATACTTGGTAAGATTTTACATCTTCTAATTCAAAATATATACTAAAATCTTGTTTACTTTGAGCTTTTTGTAATTGTATATATTTCTTTCCTAAGAATACTCCTCTTTTTGAGAATAAATCAATTCTAACATATTGTTTATCTATATTTGTTGTATCTATAGTTCCCTTCATTCTACCATTTACAAGAGTTGCCTCTGCTTGTTGTATCTGTACTTGTTGTATTTCATCTTTTCTTTCTATCTGTTTATACATTGAATTTAGTCCTACATTTATCAAAAATTCTGAAAGTATTGCAAATGCAACTACCCATAAAGCATATTTTAGGAATGTTTTCATTCTATCCATGTTTATTTCTCCATTTCTATTTTAAACTAGTACTATTATAGCAAAAATTGCCTGTTTTATCAAGTATTATGGTATTATTTTACATAATTATTTCTTTTCCAAGATATACAGAATAAATGTATATCTTATCTACTTTTCTATTTAAAGAACTTTCTAATGCATCTTTATATAACTCTAATTGTTTTTTGTATTTATTTACCAATTCTTCCTCTTTCCCTTTTTCTACATAATCTGTTTTGTAATCTAGAAGAACTAAATTGTCATTTTTATCAATATAATATAAATCTATAATTCCTTGTACTAAGACCTCTTCTTCTATATCTTCTTTATATATTTCTTTTGCTGGTATATTTATATAGAAAGGTTTTTCTTTAAATACTTCTTTTGCTTCTTTTAATTCTTTCCATATCTTTGATTTAGTAAATTCTAATATTTTATATGGATTAATACTTTCCGCTTCTTTCTCAGTAATTATTTGCTTATTCCTTAATTCATTAATCAAATCTTTTATTTTATCCAAATCATATTCTTGCTTTTCATCTAGCCTTTGCATACATAAATGAATTAAAGTCCCTTTTTGAGCTCCAGTTAATTTTTCTTCCTTACTATCTTTTGCAAAATTAGGAATAGGAAAACTAATCTCTCCATTTCTGTTTTCATCATCATTATTATTAATGTTATTATGCATTTCTTGTTTGTTTATATTTTCAATTTGCATTTGTTTAATTTTAGTAACTGATGTCTTTGTAGGTATTGTTGTTGCTAATTGATATTTATATCTAAACTCTAAAATCTCTTTAATTTTATTTATTTCTTCTTTAGATATATCCTTACTATTTAAAAATTCATAAATATCAAATTCTTCTTTCTCTATAGTTTTAAATGTATTTATAACTTCTTTTTTATTAAATACATTTAATGCAATTAAATCGTCTACATTGTTTTGTTCATATAAATAAACTAGCATAATCCAATCAAGATATTTTTTATATTTCTTAATTAAAATAGGATTAATTTTATTACAACTTTTAGAATATCTGTTTACCTGTATTTTCATTTTTTCTAGGTCTTTCTCAAAATCTTTTGCAATTCCTGTTATAATTAATTTTTCCTTGGCCCTTGTTAAAGCAACATATAATATTCTCATTTCTTCTGATAAAGTTTCTGTTAAAGTTTTATTTCTTATTGCTGCTTTAGTTAAAGTATCATATTGTACTTGTTTTTCATAATCAATATATTTTACTCCTATTCCCATATCTTGATGTAATAATATATTGTTATTTAAATCCATTAAATTAAATTGTTTACCTGTACTAGATAAAAACACAACTGGAAATTCTAACCCTTTACTTTTGTGTATACTCATTATTCTAATTACATTATCATTTTCTCCAATAATCTTAGCTGACCCCAAGTCTCCACTACTTAATCTTAGCTTTTCTATAAAATTAATAAAATTGTATAACCCCTTAAAACTTGCTGTTTCATATTGTTTTGCTCTTTCAAATAACATCTTTAGATTTGCTTGTCTTAATTCACCATTTGGCATTAAACCTACATAATTATAATATCCTGTATCAGAATATATCTTCCATATTAGTTCATCTAAAGCCAAATACTCTTGTTCTTTTCTCCATTTATCTAAATTATCTAAAAAGTTTTGTATTTTTTCTTTTAAGTTACTGTTTACATCTACTTTAGCCTTTTGCATACAAGTATAAAAATCATCATATTTATCTGATAAGCGTATTTCTACTAACTCATCATCTGTAAATTTTCCTATGTTTGATCTTAACACTGTTACTAATGGTATATCTTGTATAGGATTATCTATTATTTTTAATAAAGACATTATTGTTTGTATCTCAATAGATTCTAGATATTCTTGTGAACTATCAGAAAATACTGGCATATCTAAATTTAATATTTCCTGTTCATATATAGGGGCAGTATTAGATGTTGCACGTAATAAAATAACTATATCCCTATACTCAATATTTCTAAACTCATTTTTCTTTCTATCCCATACTTGAAATTTATTATCAATAAGCTCTTTTATTCTATTAGCCACAAATCTAGCTTCTAATTCAATATCTTCAATTCTTTCTTCTGTTTCACTATCTTCGTTAGTATGATTTTCACTTTCTTTTTCTTCTTGTTGTTTTATATACTTGTCTTCCTCTTCCATTTGTTTTGTATTTATAATATTTATTTCTGTTTTTAAATCCTGCTCTATTTCCTCATAACTTGCACCTAAATTTAAATACTCTTCTTTGTTATAATCTATATCTCCTAATACATTACTCATTATATCTTCAAAAATCAGATTAGTTACTTTTAATATATTATCTCTACTTCTAAAGTTCTTAAATAATTGTATTTTTAAATTTTCATCTATATTTCTATTCTCTTTATTTTTATATGTTTTATATTTATTTAAAAACAATTCTGGCATAGCTTGTCTAAATTTATATATACTTTGTTTAACATCTCCCACCATAAATATATTATTTTCCTTTGATACCGCTGTTAATATATATTCTTGAACCAAGTTACTATCTTGATACTCGTCTATGGCAATTTCCTCATATTTATCTTGATATCTTTTTGCCACTTCTGTTCTTTCTACTGCTCCAGCTTCATTTTGTTTTAATAGTATTTCTAATGCAAAATGTTCAACATCATTAAAATCTACTATATTCTTTTCTCTTTTTCTTTTTGAAAATTCTATAGAGAACTCTAAGATTATATTTTTTAATTTTACAAGAGTTGTATACATATCATATATATCTTGATTTGCTTCTTTTGAATTAGATATTAATATTTTATCTAATTTCCTTGTTAGTTTTTTCTTAACATCATCTCTAACAATTTTTGCCTGGTCTTTTATATCTGAATCAATCTTCTTTCTTGGCCATGTCATAAAACTTAATGTTTGATATATATCAAATGCTTTATCCCAACTTTCTAACCCTTTTCTAAGTAGTTGTAATTTATCTATATCATCTTGAATTGTTTGTAAATATTTTTCTAGCTCTGGTTCATATTGAAGACTTTCTTCTACATCTTTTAATGTAGAAATACAATCAATTAATTCATCATCAATGTCCTCTAATAACACTTCACCCCAAGGTGTTTTACTAAAATCTTCATTAAGCTTATCTTTTAAATTAAACATCTCAACTTTCGATTCAAGCCATTGTTTTGGGAATGGATTACTTTGTATATATGAATATATCTTTAATATGATATCTTTTAAAGGTGTATCATCTCTATAGCTTGTATATGTACTAAGTAATTTAATAAAATCTTCGTTTTCATCTTCATATTTTTGTTCAAAAATCTCTTCTATCACTTCTTGTTTTAATAATTCAATTTCTGTTGTATCTGCTATCCTAAAATTTGGAGAAATATTCTCTAATTCATAAAAATTATTTCTTACTATTTCCAAGCAGAATGAGTCAATTGTACAAATACTTGCTTTATTAATTAAAGTTATTTGCCTTTGTAATTTACTATTTTCTGGCTCTTCTTCTAATTTTTTATATATTGCATCCAACACCCTTTCTCTCATCTCAGAAGCAGCGCTATTTGTAAAAGTCACCACTAGCAACTTATCTATATCAACATCTTCATTTATAATCTTATTTATAACTCTCTCAACCAATACAGCAGTCTTACCACTACCGAGCAGCAGCCGCAACCAATATATTAGAACCATCTTCATAAATAGCCTGTTTTTGTTCATCAGTCCAATTAACCTTACTCATCTTCGCCTCCTGTGTCCTATTGTGTGTATTATAACATATTATCTCATTAAATACCATTATTTTTTTAACACATAGTTTCCAAATGCTCTTTCAATTACTTTCTCTAGTGCTTCTCCTTCACAGAACAAAAGTGACATGATTAAAATTTTATGACCTTTTAGATTACACTTCATGCCACGTCTTTGTTCACCTGCGAAAATTCTGAAAGAATTTTTTGTGGAATGCTTTATATTATAGGAAGTTCAGAGAACTTTCCTATAATATAATAAAAGAGAGACTTTGAATTTTCAAAGTTCTCTCCCTCCATCTGCTTTTGGAAACAAATTAGGATAGTTTTACAGTGGTCAGTGCTACTTAATATAAAGCGTGGCACGAAAACCAGTGCAGCCATAGCCGTCATTAGGACTGAAGAAAATGCGAAAGGCGACAGGACAATAGTTACCACCATAGTTGCAACAGCCACCACGGATAACACGGCATGAACTACTGTTCCATTCTTGTGTCCATTCATCCACATTACCTGCAAATCCATAGATGTTATTTATACATCCATCTTCTCCTGTTTTAACTATTCTACTTGGATAATTCTTGTTATTATAGTAGTTTCCCAATTCTGTTGAATCCTCTGCAATCTCCTTAGTAGTTACTGTACCAGACTCAATTACCCATTTCTCTCGAGTATCATATTCAGCTCCATACATCAAATGACTTGTAACTGTTTTGCTTTTTACCATAGTACTTGCAACCTCTTTTGCAGTTAAAAAATCGATATTCGTCCAAGAATCTGCACCTTTTACAGACCTTGGTTTTCCAGTCTCTTTGTCTTTAGAAATATCATAGCGAGAACTATAATATCCACCATACTTATCGACACTTTCCTTCTGAGAAAGAAGTTCTCCAACTAATGGTTCATGAAATGCACTTTTTGAAAATGTCGCATTCCGATAATTCATTCTACCAAATTTTTCGTTGAAGTGAATTCCGTCAAGCGTACCATTAGCTGTCAGCAATCCTACTGGAGTCCATACAAATTGATCATATGTTCTCATCAAAGTTTCAACCTCATCTGAATCTTGCCAGTTAATACCACTTACTTTTTCCTTTGGAATATGATAGATAACTAAACCCACATCAATTCCCCAAATGATATTCTCCTTTGGTACTCCAGACACTGTCCAGCCTTCTGGAACTACTGCTCTGTTTCCATTATTATCTGTATACACAGATAAAACCTCTGCATATTCCCCAGCTGATACAGTTGGAAGCTCCGAATAAACATTATTTGAAACAATGTTCAGAGCTCTGATGATTAACTCTCCACTTGTTCCCTCTGAGACATCAAATGTTATACCCTTTTCTGCCTCAAGCACAATTTTTCCATACCGTTGCATAGTTTATACCTCCTTAAGTAATAATTTTATAACGGTTTCAACATAGCTTTTGCTATTATGTTAATAATATCACGTTTTCTTGTATTATGCAAATTTAGTAGTAGTTTCTGTAAATGCATATGGTAAATATTTTTTATTTCTAACTTTATTTTCTAATACATTTGAGGCGGTCACAATTTGTGACCTCAAGTCTTCTGATTTTATAGGGATTTGAAACCTGGCCCCAAATCCTCTTTCTTAACTTTTTATTAATATAATTGGATTTATAGACTTTTATATAGCATTATGATAAAATTTATTACATTAATAAGAAGGTGTATATATGAAACAAACAATTGAACGATTTAATCCCAATATTTCAAATGGATTAACAAATAAACAAGTTTTACAAAGAAAAGAAGAATATCTATTTAATTATGATACTTCTGTTCAAACCAAAAGTATTAAACGTATTTTATTTGACAATTTTTTTACTTTATTTAATTTTATAAATTTAATTTTAGCAATAGCTGTTTTTAGTGTTGGTTCCTATAAAAACATGCTTTTTCTTGGAGTTGTTATTATAAATACTGCTATTAGCACTATTCAAGAAATACATTCTAAACGAGTGGTTGATAAACTTTCGCTTTTAGCAGTTTCTAAAGCTAAAGTTATTCGTAACAGTAAAAAAGAAGAAGTTTCAATTTATGATATTGTTTTAGATGATATAATAGAATTTAGTACTGGAAATCAAATTCCAACTGATTGTATTGTTAAAAGTGGTGAAGTTTTAGTTAACGAATCTTTTATTACTGGTGAACAAGACAGTGTTACAAAAGTTCCTGGAGATATGATTTTATCTGGAAGCTATATCATAAGCGGTAAATGTATTGCTAAAGTTGAACATGTTGGAGAAGACAATTATACTTATAAAATTTCTAGTGGTGCTAAATACGTCAAAAAAATAAATTCTGAGATAATAAATTCTTTAAAGAAAATTATTAAATACATAACATTTGCAATTATTCCAATTGGTAGTTTACTTTTTTATACTCAATTAAATGTTGATGGTAATACCTTTCAAGATGCTGTTGTAAAATCTGTAGCTGCAATAATTGGTATGATTCCAGAAGGTTTAGTGCTTCTTACTAGTACAGTTTTAGCAGTTAGTGTTATTCGATTATCTAAATCTAAAGTTTTAGTCCAAGAATTGTATTGTATCGAAACTTTAGCTAGAATTGATACTCTATGTTTAGATAAAACTGGTACTTTAACAGAAGGTTCTATGGAAGTAAAAAACTTTATTCCAATTAATTCTACTAAAGATGATATGTCAAATATTTTAGCAAATATTGCAAAATCATCAGAAGATGAAAACTCTACTATTAAAGCAATTAAAAACTATTTTACAAACATTTCTAATGAATTTATTGTAAATACTAAAATACCATTTAATTCAAAATCAAAGTGGTCAGGAATTAATTATAAAAATGTAGGTACTTATATAATAGGAGCTCCAGAGTTTGTTTTAAAAAATAATTTTAATAATTATACAGATGAACTTAAAAAATATAATAAAGACTATAGAGTTTTAGTATTAGCACATTCTAACAATGCTTTTAATAATAAACAATTACCAGACAATATTGAATTAATAGGATTTATTTTGATATTAGATAAAATAAGAAAAGAAGCTAGTGATACTATAAAATATTTCAAAAAGCAAGGTGTTGATATAAAAATAATTTCTGGAGATAATCCTATAACTGTTTCTAAAATTGCAAAACAAGTTGGTATTCAAGATTATAAAAAATATATTGATATGTCTACCTTAAAAGAAGATGATGATATTTCTAATATAGTAACTAATTATACTATTTTTGGACGAGTATCCCCTGTTCAGAAAAAACTCTTAGTTGAAGCTCTTCAAAAAAATGGCAAAACAGTTGCTATGACAGGAGATGGTGTTAATGATGTCTTAGCTTTAAAGGCTTCTGACTGTAGCATAGCAATGGCAAATGGTAGTGATGCTACTAAAAACATATCTCAATTAGTTTTACTAGACTCCAACTTTGCCTCTATGCCAAAAGTAGTTGCTGAAGGAAGAAGAACTATTAATAATATTGGACGTTCAGCTTCTCTGTTCTTAGTCAAAACTATATACTCTATATTTTTAGCAGTATTATTTATATTTGTAGGAGAATCCTATCCATTCATGCCTATTCAATTAACTTTAATTAGTGTTGTAACCATAGGAATACCGTCTTTTATGTTAGCATTAGAACCTAATAAAGAACGAGTTAAAGGTAAATTTTTTAAAAATATAATTTCAAAATCTCTCCCTACTGCTAGTATGGTAATTATAGCTATTGCAATATTAACTATATTAAATAAATTTAATATTATAACTGATTCATATTTCTCTAGTTTAAGTATAATTATTACAGGAATTTGTGCATTAACTTTACTATTTGTACTTTCAAAATCAAGAAAAAGCGAAAACACAAAACTTCCCTTTTCTATATATAGATTATCTATAGCAATTTCAATGAGTATATTATTTTTCATAGGATTAACTCATTTTAATTGGTTGTTTAATGTCTTTCAATAGGATTTTAGGGACGGAGGAAAAAATCATGTTTTGTGAAACAAATGATTTTTTCCTCCGTCCCTAAAATCCTAATTCATTCCTTCTAAAATACTTTTAAATATTTCTTTATGCATATTTTCGTCTATAATTATTCTTTCAAAAACTCTTCTTAATTGTATATTATTTGTATATCTCATTGCTTTTCTATATCCCATTATTGCTTTTTCTTCTGACAATATATTATATCTCATTATTTCTTTTAAATTTTCTATATTGTAATTTACATTTTTTGCTGTCCATTGATCTTCATTACTATTTATGTAATGTGCTTTTCCTCCTAGCTTTTTTATTATCTCTCCTAAAATGTCTAAGTGTCTCATTTCTTCTATCGCAATTCTTTTTAATACTAAACTCAATTTTTCTTTATCTGAAAAGTTAATATGTTCATATATATATTGAGTTATAGCAGTAAGTTCTCCATCTTTTCCTGCAAAGTCTTCTTGTATCATTCTTGCATATCTTGAGTTAGGATATAAATCTGGTATTTTTGGATATGGTATTTTAGAAGTTTTATCCATCATTCTATTTATTTCTTCATAGTTTATCATAAATTAACACCCCTATAATATGTTATGCATATTTTAGAGGTGTTGTTACTTAACTAGTCATTCTAATTTTTTATAGTTTAATCAAATTCCTTAGACATTCTTACATCAAGTTTATAATTTATAACATGCATTAATATAAATTAATATAAATATCGCTGTTATTGCTATTGTTGCTCTCTAATAAAATTAATGTAGATTGCAATATTCTTTCAACGAATAATAGTCACTATACCTTATCAAGATAATTTTCTATATTTTATATTCTTCTATACCTTCTACAATCTATTTTTCCTTTTAAGTATGCAGATAATTTCTCACCATTTATTAAGCTTTCTTTTTGTTTTTTATTAAGAATTTTTATTTGATATTCTAGTTTGCAGGCCAAAGATTTATTTTTACTTTTCCATGCCGCTTCTAACTTAATAACATTATGTGATTTTGTGTATTTTGCTCCATTTTTATTTTTTGATAAATGTTCATCTATTCTTCTTTCTAAATTACTTGTCATACCTGTATAAATAGAATTATCTGAACATCTTAACATATATGTATAGTACATTTTATTTCACCTTTATTGTAATTTGTAACAACTAATTATTAGCAATATTCCAAATGTTGCTAATATACTTTTTATTATTTTCAAGTATTTTCATCTCTTCTATAATATATTTTATATCTTCATCATTGAGTGGTTCAAATCCTTCATAAAATCATGATAGTATGGTTTTGAAAAATTACCTTTTTCATCTTTTTTCCAATCTCAATTACCTGCTTCAAAAAACTTAATCCTTTCTATATTTATCTCCATTAGCTCTTCTAGAAATAAAAGGATGATTTGCTGCAACTACTACAAAATTATCTGTTTCCCATATGACTTTTTTACTATCTATTATTTTCATTTAAAAGTTTATCCCTGTAATTTGTCGCTGAGATTGAATCTCAATCATTATTCAAAAAGTTCATCACTAAATCTATAATTACATCTTTTTCTTTTGGATTCGATTCTGCTATTAATAAAGTTAGTGCTGCTAGTGTATTGTTATCTATTGTCTGCTTTCCATCTTTATATAATATTCCATAAAAATTCAAAAAGTATATAAACAATGTTGCTGCAATTCTTTTATTACCATCTGCAAATACATGGTTCTTTACTATTAAATATAAGAAATTTGCTCCTTTTTCTTCAATGCTTTTGTAAATATCTTGTCCTGCAAAGCTTTGATAAATATTACCTATAATTGATTCTAAGCCTTTATCTCTTTCTACTGCAAATAGTGAACTTTCTTCATTAAATCTTAACTTATTTATAACTTCTATACATTCTTTGTATTCAATCTTTCTTTCATCAATATTTCCATCTATTTTCTTTAGTGTTCTATGGTCATAATCATCTAACAAATCAAGTGCTTTTGAATAATCTCCAATTACTTTTAAAATTTCTTTTGCATCATTTCCTTCTAATCTTTCATCTATTCTATTTGCTATATCAATTAATTGTATTGTTTTTTCTAAATATTCTAATCTTCTTTGATTTACTGCATATCCTTTTAACATATAATCTTTTAATATTTTATTCGCCCATTGTCTAAAAATCACACCTTTATCAGATTTTACTCTATATCCAATACTTAATATCATATCTAAATTGTAATATTCTACTTTTCTAGTTACTTCTCTTTCTCCTTCTTTTTGAACTGTCGCAAATTTTGCGACAGTTGGAATATCTTTTAATTCTTCACTTAAAGCATTATTGATATGTTTACCAATTGTTTTTATATCTCTATCAAATAATTTTGCTAATTGCTGTCTATTTAACCATACAGTTTCATCCTTTAAGTTAACCTCTAATTTCACATCTTGATTTTCAAATAAAATAATTTCATTATTTCTTTCGTCCATAAGAACACATCCTTTTTTAATAAATTTTAGTTCTTATTACATTTATTGCTACATATATTTATTTCTCTATTATATTTTCATTTTAGAACTATTGTTTGCATTTTATATTATATTTACCTACTTGTCAATGATTTTTTGTAATTTTATCCGATATATTTTCTATGTGAAATCTTAACATTATTCTGATTTACCATTGCATAGTGCATTGTTGTATCAATTTTTATATGTCCCAGTAATTTTTGAACCTGTTCTACTGGCATTCCTTTATCTATCTCCATTGTAGCCATTGTTCTCCTAAATTTATGTGGATATACTTTACTTATATTTGCATTTCTTCCTAGTTGTCGAATGCGTATTTCTATTCCTAATATTTTTAATCTGTTATATGGTTTAATTAGTGATACAAATAATGCTTCGTTATTATCTTTCCTTTTTTCTAAATACTTTTCAATATACATCTTACTTTTAGCATTAAAATATACTTCTCTTTCGCTATTTCCTTTTCCTAGAACAATACAACTTCTATCTTGCAATTTCAAATCTGAAATATTTAATCTTGTAAGCTCTCCAACTCTCATTCCAGTAGAAATTAATAATTCAAGCATTGCTAAATCTCTTATATTAGAGCAAGTATCTCTCAATTTTTCTAAATTTTCATCTGTAAGTGTTTCTTTTACCTTTTTAGCAACTTTAACTTTGTGTATTCTTCTAACAGGACTTTTTACAATATAATCTTCAGTTTCTAACCAAGTAAAGAAACTGGACATTACTCTTCTAATATTATCAATTGTAACTGTACTTATATTGGCATTTTCCTTATAATCGGATAAATATTTTCTTAAATCTTCTGTAGTAATTTCGTTTATTGACTTATTTATGCTATCTAGCATTTTATTAATATTATCTTTATAATATTTTAAAGTTCTATCTGAACATCCCTCAATTTCTTTTGCAGATAAAAATTGATTTAGTATTTGTTCATTATCTTTTAGAACTTGTAATGTTTCACTTTCATCATTAATCTTTGTAACTATGTATTTAGAAAATAAATTTGTTAATATTTCTTCTAATTTTATTCTTTGGTTATTATCTAAAAAATCTTTTGTTTTATATAATAATTCTTTGATAAACAACTCATTCAATTATGTTCCTCTCTACTACAAGTAGGTAAATATATAAAGCAATTAGTCACAAATTAAAAAATAGCTATTTGCTATTGAATTTTATTCCAGTATATAAAATCCAATATTTCATTTCTTTGAAAATGTAATTTACTTGGCTTTGCTTCTTCAGAAGGATATCCAATTGGTAGTATTGCCACAGGGATTAAATTTTTAGGCACTTCATAAATTCCCACTAACTTTTTAGGATCAAAAGAACCAATCCAAGTTGTTCCAAGTCCTAAACTTTGTGCTTCTAACATATACGTGTAGTTACTATACTAATATCAATATCCCCGAATTCTTTATTATCATATTTATCTCTTTTATAAGAGATAGATTAATCATAAAAAAGTATCATAATAACTGGTGCATTCCAACCGTATTGTGTGCCAACCATTTAATTTTTCTAATTGTTCCTTTTGTGTTAATACTAATATTCTTTGTGGTTGTAAGTTTCTAGCTGTTGGAGCTAGTTTTGCAGTTTCTAAAATCTTTTCTATTTTTTCTTTTTCTACTTCTTTTGTGGAAAAACTCCTACAAGAATATCTTTCCTTTGCTAATTCTAAAAAATCGATATTTCCTCCTATAGTATTTCTATACTTATAATTTATTGTTAATCTTATATATTTAACTTTTTATTAATAATATCATAAAATCTTTCTAGTTCTCCATTCTTTAAATATTCTAGTTCTATATTAAGTTCCTCATTATTTTCCATATATTTAAATAGACAATCAGAATTTTCAAAATTTATAAATTCATTAATATATTCAATTTTCTCTTTGTATTTTAATGGACAATTTTTATTAGTTACTGAGATAATTGCCATATATATTTTAAAACCCTCATATATTTGCATTTCTTTTGATACATCTTCATATATATCATAAGATTTATAAAATTCTATCCACTTTTTATAAAACAATCTTCTTAAGTGTATTTTATTTCTCAAAAATTTCATTTTTAAAGTTTCTTCATTAGCTCTTCTCATATAATTATAATATGCTTTATTAATGATATAAATTGAATTTGTTTTTTTCATACACTTTAAATTAAATAAAAAATCTTCTCCAAAAGTTACATCTTTATCAAACCTAATATCATTTTCTAATAGAAAATCTCTTTTATATAATTTATTCCATACTACATTGAATATATCTCGTCTTCCTGAAACGCAGTTTTCTTTTATAAAACTTTTCATTTCATTTAATGTATTAATATTACCTTTTTGGGGTATATATATATTAATTTTATTATTTTCATTATATCTAGTACCTGTTATTATCAAATCTTTTTCTTTGTTTCCTATTTCAACTATAATATTTTCATACATATCTTTTTCTATAGTATCATCTGAATCTATAAAATGAATATAATCTCCATTTGCATTATCTATTCCTATATTACGTGCATTACTAACTCCCATATTTTTTGTTAAATTTATTATTCTGATATTCTTATATAATATCTTAAATTCTTTACATTTATCTTGAGTTTTATCCATAGAAGCATCGTTAATTATTAATATTTCATAGGGTTTAAAAGTTTGGTCTACTATTGACTTTAATGCTTTTTCTATATATTTTTCCTGATTATATACTGGTATAATTGTAGATATTTTATAATTATTAGCATTATTTTTCTTCATAAGCCCTCCTATTTATTTTTATATATTTTATTATTTATAATAGCAAATAGTTAATTCACTAAATAAATTATCTCCCCTATAAATTATTATTTTGTGCTGTTACTATAATAGCATAAAGACAGATAACTATCTGTCTTTAATATTTCATATATTATTTTTTTCCTGTTCTATTCTTTTCATTTTATTCTACTTCATCATTACAATCCTCAAATTGAGAATTATATAAATCAGCATAGAAACCATTTTTTTCTAATAATTCGTCATGAGTTCCTTGTTCTACAATATCTCCATGGTTCATAACTAAAATTAAATCAGCATTTTTTATTGTTGATAATCTATGTGCAATAATAAAACTTGTTCTACCTTCCATTAGATTATCCATTGCATCTTGTATCTGTATTTCTGTTCTTGTATCTATTGAGCTTGTTGCTTCATCTAAAATTAATATTTTAGGATTTGCTAATATAACTCTAGCAATTGTTAACAATTGTTTTTGTCCTGCTGATACATTGCTTGATTCTTCATTTAAAATTGAATTATATCCATTAGGTAATGTTTTTATAAAGTGATGCACATGTGCAGCCTTTGCTGCTCTAATTACTTCATCATCTGTTGCGTCTTCTTTACCATATTTTATATTGTCTTTTACTGTGCCACCAAATAACCATGTATCTTGTAAAACCATTCCAAATATTTTACGAAGTTCTCCACGATTGAAGTCTTTTATATTATGACCATCTACTAAGATTTCTCCTGAATTCACATCATAAAATCTCATTAATAGTTTTACCATTGTTGTCTTTCCAGCTCCAGTTGGACCAACAATTGCTATTTTTTGACCTTCATGTACTTTACTACTAAAATCATTTATTATTGTTTTATCTTCATCATATCCAAAATGAACATGTTTAAATTCTACATTTCCTTTTAATTTTGAAATATTAATATTTCCATTTGATGTTTCTTCTTCCTCTGGTTCTTCTAAAAATTCAAATACTCTTTCTGCAGCAGCTACCATAGCTTGTATTGTAGCTGATATTTGTGCTATTTGTGCTATTTGATTAGTAAATTGTTTGTTATATTGTATAAAGCTTTGAATATTTCCAACTGTAATAGTACCTTGAATTGCTAAATATCCTCCTACTACTGCAACTCCAACGTAACCAACATTTGAGATAAAATTCATTAATGGATGCATTAATCCTGATAAAAATTGTGCTTTCCATCCAGCAGTGTATAATTTATTATTTGCTTTTTCAAATTCTCTACCTGCTTTTTCTTCTCCATTAAATACTTTTACTATATTTAAACCTCCATATATCTCTTCTACTTGACCATTTACATGTGCTAGATAGTTTTGTTGCCTTTGAAAATACTTTTGTGATTTTCCAACAATACTTTTTACAATAATTCCAGCTATTGGAATTATCACAAAAGATATTACTGTCATTTGCCAGCTAATTGATAACATCATAATTATGATTCCTACAACCATACAGATTGTTCTTATAATTTCTGTTATGCTTTGATTTAAATTCATACTTAAAGTATCAATATCATTTGTGACAATAGATAAAACTTCTCCATGTGTTCTTTTATCAAAATACTTCATTGGAAGTTTATTTATTTTTATTGCTATATCATTTCTTATTTTATATGTTATCTTTTGGGCAACATTTGTCATTGTAAAACCTTGTATGAAGGAGAATATCGCACTTATTATATATAACCCTAATAAAGTTAATAATATTTGACCTATTTTTCCAAAATTTATTCCTTCACCACCAGATAACTTATTAACTAATCCATTAAAAATTTCTGTTGTAGCATTTCCTAATATTTTAGGTCCAACAATTGAAAAGATAGCACTTCCAATTGCAAATATAAATACAACTATTAAAGCAAGTTTATATTTAGATAAATAATTTCTAATTAATTTTTTAGTAGTTGCTTTAAAGTTTTTTGCTTTTTGTTCAGGTGCTTTTCCACCTGGTCCTCTCATTGGTCCTGGCATATTACTCCTCCTTTCCTTGTTTCTTATTTTCTCCTTGTGAATCAGACTTTAATTCTTCTTCTGATAACTGTGATAATGCAATTTGTCTATAAGTTTCATTATCTTTCATTAATTCCTCATGAGTACCAATTCCTACAACTCTTCCCTCATCTAATACAATAATTTGATCTGCATTTAAAATAGTACTAATTCTTTGAGCAACAATAATCACTGTCTTGTTTTGTGTTTTTTGTGATAATGCTTCTCTTAAGCTACTATCAGTTTTAAAATCTAATGCTGAAAAACTATCATCAAATACAAATATTTCTGGGTCTTTTGCAATCGCTCTTGCAATTGATAAACGTTGTTTTTGCCCTCCTGATACATTTCCTCCGCCTTGTGAAATACTATCTTTATATTTATTTTCTTTTGCCTCAATAAATTCTGTTGCTTGTGCGATTTCTGCTGCTTTTATCATTATTTCATCAGACATATTTTCATCTGCATATTTAATATTAGATTCTATAGTTCCTGAAAATAGAATTCCTTTTTGTGGTACAAATCCAATAATATCTCTTAAATCTTTTTGTGATACTTCTTTAACATTTACACCATCTATTAAAAGTTCTCCTCCTGTAACATCATAAAATCTTGGTAATAGATTTACAATAGTTGATTTACCACTTCCTGTACTGCCTATAATAGCTGTTGTTTCTCCTGGTTTTGCTGTAAAATTAATATCTTCTAATATTTCTGTATCTGCATCAGGATATCTGAAACACACATTTTTAAATTCTACTAATCCTTTTTTTGTTTCATCAAATTTCTTTGTTTTATCTTTGTCTTTTATATCTGGCTCAGTTTCTAAAACTTCATTAATTCTATTTGCTGATACAGAAGCTCTTGGAAGCATAATTGAAATCATTGATATCATTAAGAAGGCCATAACTATTTGCATCATATATTGAATAAATGCCATCATATCTCCAACTTGTAATAGTCCATTTTCTACTCCATGTCCTCCAACCCAGATTACTAAAATCATCATTGAATTCATTACAAACATTAACATTGGCATCATCATAGACATTGCTTTATTTACAAATAAGTTTGCTTTCATTAAATCTTTATTAGCATCATCAAATCTTGCTTCTTCCCTTTTTTCTTTATTAAAAGCTCGAATTACTGGTAAACCTGTTAATATTTCTCTTGATACCAAATTTAGTTTATCTGTTAATTCTTGTAATTTCTTAAATTTAGGCATTGCTATAATAAATAAAGTTCCTACTATAAATAAGATTGCAAGTATAGCAACTCCTATTATCCATGCCATTGAATTATCACTATTTGTTAGTACTTTTATAAATCCTCCAATACCAATAATTGGCGCATATACAATCACTCTAAATAACATTGTAATTAATTGTTGAATTTGTTGAATATCATTTGTACTACGAGTAATTAATGATGCTGTAGAAAATTCATTTAATTCTTTGTTTGAAAATTTTAGTACTTTACTAAATACCTTTTCTCTTAATGTTTTTCCTAACTTTGCTGCTGCTTTAGATGAGAATAACATGATTAATACAGCTGAACTCATACTAATTAAGGCCACACCTAGCATTTCTATTCCTGATAACCATATGTAATTGTTTTGAATTTTATCTGTATCAATCCCTAATTCTTTATATACTTCTTTTACTGAAGCTATTGCTGCCTGTTCTCTAATTGACTCTGCCATATTATCTATTTTTTCTGTAAATTGTTTTAATACTTCTTCTCTTTGTTCTTCTGGCATATTTTTGATAATTTCTATTAAAGTCATATTTTGTATGTGTATTTTTTGTTGTTCTGGTATATTTTCTATAATTTTTTCTTTTATTTGATTTGCAGTCTCCTCATTTTTTACTGTTGTCATCTCCATAAGTGGTGCTGATAAAATATTTGAAAATTCCTGCTTTTTATCATCTTCTAACTCATTTAATACATAAATTGTATTTGGTTCTGCTATATAATCTTTTCCTAAATATTTCTTTATAATTTTTTCTTCTTGGCTATTTAATGTATCTTCAACTAGAGAATAATTCCCTAATATTTCATCATCTTTATCAGAAAACATTAAAATTACATCCATATTTTCTTTTGATATAACCTCTGGTACCGCTGTTTCTATACCTCCAGCTTGTATACCAATATTAACTATTTTTGATGTATAATCTGGTAATCTCAAGTCAGTCCATGCTTGAATACATAATAATATCACAATTATTACGACTGACAAAAATGATTTTTTTAAATTCTTTAATACCTTTAACATTCTTTCTCCTCCTTTTGCGTACGTTTCTTTTGCTACATTTTTGCTATATCTGAGGCACATTTATTGTGTGTCTCACACATTATACAACACATAAATGACACCATATCATTATATGTGACACAGTGTCATTTGTCAACTTTTTAAATGTGAATTTTTTGTGAATTAAATATTCTACATTTTTCTAAATACACCTGCAACTTTTCCTAAAATTTCGCAGTTTGGTACTATTATTGGATCCATAGTTGAGTTTTCTGGTTGTAATCGAATATGATCTTTTTCTTTATAGAATGTTTTTACTGTTGCTTCATCTCCAATTAAAGCTACAACTATTTCTCCATTATTTGCTGTATTTTGTTTCTTTATTAATATGTAATCTCCGTCTAAAATACCAGCTTCTATCATGCTCTCTCCTCTAACAGTAAGCATGAAACTTTCTGAATTACCAACAAAATCAATTGGAATTGGAAATGTATCTGTTACATTTTCTACTGCTAAAATTGGCTCTCCTGCTGTAATTTTACCTATTATTGGAACTTCTACTAATTCTTTTTGTGTATAGAAATCTTTACTAGAAGTTTTCTTTTCTTCTCCAGAACCTCCTTTTAATAAACGTAAAGTTCTTCCTTTTTTATCTTGTTTTTTAATATAGCCTTTTTCATCTAATTTAGCTAAATATCCATGTACAGTAGCTGTAGAACTTAATCCTACTGCCTTACCTATTTCTCTTACTGATGGTGGATATCCTTGTGTCATGATTTGTTTTTCAATAAATTTTAATATTGCTTTTTCTCTTTTATTTAATTCTGGTTTCTTTTTTCTTGGCATATAATTCACTCCATTTCTCTTATTTTGTCATATCATATCATACAAACAAAAAAATGTCAAACATTTATTTGACTTTTTTAAATTTTAATGTTATAATCGTACAAAAGTTCGGAGTTGATTTTATGGATATATTAGAAAAACTAAAAATTTTAGCAGATTCAGCTAAATATGATGCTTCTTGTAGTTCTAGTGGCAGTAATAGAAAAAATCTTAATAATGGTATCGGCAATGGTGATGTGTCTGGCATTTGCCATAGTTGGGGTGCTGATGGTAGATGTATTTCCTTATTAAAAATTCTTTTATCTAATAGTTGTATTTATGATTGTAAATATTGTATTAATAGATGCACTAATTCTGTAAAAAGAGCTACATTTACTCCCCGTGAAGTTGCGGATTTGACTATTAATTTTTATAAACGTAATTATATTGAAGGGTTATTTTTAAGTTCAGCAGTTATAAAATCACCTGACCATACAATGGAAATGTTAGTTAAAGCTGTTTCTATATTAAGAAATGAATATAATTTTAATGGATATATTCATTGTAAAACAATTCCTGGATGTAGCAAAGAATTAATTGATAAATTAGGAAAATTAGTAGATAGAATGAGTATTAATATAGAATTACCTTCTTCTAATAGTCTGAAGTTATTGGCTCCTCAGAAAGAAAAGGACGGAATCATAAATCCTATGAGTTATATATCAAAAGGGATACAAATCAATAATCAAGATAAATCTAAATTTAAGACTAATTTTGTTCCTGCTGGTCAGACAACACAACTAATCGTTGGCGCTACTCCTGAGAGTGATTTAAAGATATTAAAATTATCAGAAGGTCTATATAATAAATTATCTTTAAAACGTGTTTACTATTCAGCTTATGTCTCTGTTAATGAAGATTCTAATTTACCTACTTTAGAATCTCCTCCCCTTTTACGAGAAAATAGACTATATCAAGCAGACTGGTTATTGAGATTTTATGGTTTTAAAGCAGATGAATTATTAGATAAAAATCATCAAAACTTTAATACTATTTTAGATCCTAAATGTGATTGGGCTTTAAGACATATTGATAGATTTCCAATTGAAATTAATACTGCTGATTATTTTACTTTATTGAGGATTCCTGGAATAGGTGTAATTTCTGCTAAAAAAATAATTAAAGCAAGACGTGAATTCTTATTAGATTTTACTAGTTTAAAACACTTAGGAGTTGTATTAAAAAGAGCTAAATATTTCATAACTTGCAAGGGTAAATACTTTGACTCTGCAATGAAATTTAATCAATCATTTATTGAGACAAACTTAATTTATCAAGAAAGACTTGGTATAAAACAACCTCAATTTGAACAATTATCTATTTTTGATAAATTACAACCTACAAAGGAGGATAAGATAAAATGTCTAACTGGAAGCTTATAAATAAAACATTACTTTATGATGGCACATTTGATGGTTTTTTAACTATTGTTTTTGATTGCTATTCTAGCAAAACTCTTCCTCAAAAAGTTTTTTCTGAAAATTCTTATGTTGTAAATTTTTTAGATAAAACTGTTTACATTAAAACTGATTTTGAAAAATCTTCTAGAGTTTTTAATGGTATTCACAAAATTATTGGTTATGATACCTTATATAATACTTATCATGCTTTTTTATGTGACATTGAAAAAGATAAAGATATTAATATATTAAAATATCTTTGTGACGGCTTTTCACTTGGTCCTAAAATTAATAATAGAATTACTATCTCGTACGTATATAAAGTTATGGCTATGAAAAAAAGAGCTTTTGGTGAATGCCATAGATTAAAAGGATTACTTAGGTTTATTGAAATTGATAATAATTTATTTTATGCTTCAATCCATCCTGATAATAATATTTTAGAGCCTTTAGGTCAACATTTTATACGAAGATTACCGACACAAAATTTTATTATACATGATAAAGTTAGAGATATTTGTTTTTTGTATAATTGTAAAGAGTATAGAATTGTTGATTGCAGAGATTTTAAATTACCTAATATCTCTGATGACGTTTTAGAAAAAGAAATGTTATATCAGTCTTTATGGAAAACATTTTTTAAAACTATTGCTATTAAAGAACGAACTAATCCAAGATGTCAAATGCAATATATGCCTAAAAAGTATTGGAAAGATTTGATTGAGGAGCCTTGAATTCAATTATCTATTTAGTCTTAAGATTTTATATTAATATTTTATACAGACTAATAAAAAGTAATCCAGAGCTTAGCTTTTTTGCTAAACTCTGAATTTTTATTTAGGTATTTATGTTCCATTTAAAAAGTAACTTCAAAAATTTCCGCTGGTTCCATATCTCTACAATTACAAATAGATTGAAAAGCCATCTTATGTGCTACTATTATAATTGTATCATATGAGTCTTTATATTTACTAATAACAGACATAACCCTTGTTTTTAATTGTTCTTTTGTTTCCCATTTTTTCTTTTCATTAACTGGGTATATTCCATCATTTTCTATATATTCTTTGTAATATTCTTGTCCTTAAAGTTACAAAAAGCTACTTAAATTTTATTATTTAAAATAGCTTTTTTTATATTAATATTATTTTCTTACTTTATATAAATTGTTGGATCTACTGGTATTGAATCTTTTAATATTTCAAAATGTAAATGTGGTTCATCTGCAATTTCAAACACTGCAGTATTTCCAACAGTTCCTATGCTTTGCCCTTTTTCTACTTTTTCTCCTTCAACTACAAACTCAGATGTTAAAAGATTTGAATAAACAGTTTGTGTACTTCCATCATGCTCAATAACAATAGTCAATCCATATCTTGGGTCATTTTTAATAGATTTTATAGTTCCAGCTTCTGCTGCTTTTACTACAGTTGTCTTTTCAGCTTTAATGTCTATTCCCATGTGTGTAACCCATTCTTTTAAAGTTTCAGAATAAATTAAATTATCTTTTGCGTATTCTCTTACAACTTCTCCGTCAACTGGTTTTTCAAAACTTAATTCTTTCTTTGTTTCTTGAGTATCTTTTTTATTATCTACATTTGCTGTACTTGTGTTTACTGTAGATTTATTTGTATTAGATGTATTGTTTGAATTAATTTTATTAGTTGTATTATTTGTATTGGTATTACTGCTATTAGAAACATTATTAGTATTTGTACTATTAGTTGTATTGTTTGTAGAAATTTCATTTTTGGCTTCTTCAACTGGCTTTCCTATTTGAGTACTCGCACTTTCCGTATTTTGTGTATTATTTTCAGCAATTCCAGCCATTTGTTCTAAACTCATTGTACTATTTTTCACATCATCACTTAGACTCTTACTATACATTAATAATCCAAATACTATCACAGCTAATACCGCTACACCTATGCTACTATAAATTATAATTTTATCATTTAAACTTTTATTTTCACCTTTTTTTATCCTTGAATTTCTTCTCATATATTATAATCCTCCTTAAATCTTTAATTTACTTAAAGTATTTCCTATTTTTAGAAGAATATACATTTATAAGGAATTTATATCTTTAATTTCTACATCTGCATAAAAATGGTGAATAATATCTTCATAATTCTTTCCTTCTTTTGCCATAGTATTGCTACCTGTTTGACTCATTCCAACACCGTGTCCATAACCTTTTACCCTAAACTTTATTATTTCATTTTCTTTTATAATTTCAAAATTTGTTGACTTTAAACCTAATAATGTTCTTGTTTCTGTTCCAGATACCTCATGATTACCAAATTTAACAGTTTTTACTCTATCGCTATCAGTATATTCAATTATTTTTATATCTTCATTATTATTAAAATCTATTTGTATATCCTCGTATTTTGTTTTTAATTTATTAATTAGTTCATCTCTAGATAGAATCACTTCAGAATCATATTGACTATATCCTTCTTCTCCTGTAGTTTCAACAGATTTTAAATATGGTAAATTAGAGCCTCCCCATACATTTACAGGAACTTCTGTTTTTCCTCCACTATTTGAATGGAAAAATGCATTAATAGGCTCATTATTATAAGTGACAACTTTTCCTTTTGTATCATTTACACATTGTTCAATTTTTTTCCAATTACTCTCTCTTTTACTTTCTTCCCATCTAGCAAATCTATCCTCTTTTGTTATCCAAGCTTGACAACATGTAGAATCGTCACATATATCACTATTTTCATGCTTTTTGCTTTTTATCTTATATAATGTATATGTCCTTGCAACTACAGCTTGTGCCTTAAGTGCTTCTATTTCAAAATCTGCTGGCATTTCTGCTGATACAACATTACACAAATATGTATCTATTGGAACTTCTTCTACTTCTCCTGTTTTTTTATGTAATAACTTTATATTTGCATAATTTTTGTACTGATAATTATTATTTTTAGATACTTCCTCTTGATTATTCACTAATTCTGAATCGTTTTTAGTATCCCCTGAGGAAGTATTAATATCCCTTTTTGTTAAAATTGCAGGTAAGATAAAGCAAATAAAAATGAAAGCAAAAAAATAGATAAAAACCTTTTTCATTTAATCACCTTCTTTGTTAGCTTTTATTATATTCAACAACTAAGTTTTACTTTCATATTTTCTAATATTCTACGTTCTATTCTAGACACTTGAACCTGTGTTATTCCTAATATTTTTGCCACTTGTGACTGTGTTTTATCTTTATAAAACCTTAATAATATAACTTCCTTATCTCTATCTTCTAGTCCATTTATTAGTTGTTTAACTGCTAATTTATTGGTAATCATTTCTTCTTCGTCTTTATCTGTTGATATCTTTTCTATTAAATTAATACTATTTCCATCTTTATAATCTGTATAGCTAGCACCTTCAATTGACTCTACTGTATTTGTAGCCTCTAATGCTAATGCTACGTCTTCTTTTGATATTTTTAATTCTTCTGATATTTGCTTTATATTTATTTCTTCTCCTTTTTTGTTTAAATACTCTTTTTGTAATTCTTTAATCTTTATTGCTAATTCTTTTATACTTCTGCTCACTTTTATTGGTCCATCATCTCTAATAAATCTTTTTATTTCTCCTATCATATATGGTACTGCATATGTAGACAATTTCACTTCAAAACTTGTGTCAAACCTTTTTATTGATTTTATAAAGCCCATACAACCTATTTGATATAAATCATCTAGTTCATATCCTCTTCCATTAAATCTTTTTACTATACTCCATATTAATCCGATTATTATATTTTATTAGTTTTTCTAATTCAAATTTATCTCCATTTTGGGCTTTTTTTATAGACTCTATATCATTTTCGTACATATTTACCCCTACTTTACTTTTAATCTTTTGTTATTATTTCAAATTCATCTTCATTTTCACTATGACTTTTAATAGTCTTTCTCATAGTAATTTTTGTGCCTAGACCAACTATTGATTCAACATCAATTTTATCCATAAAACTTTCCATTATAGTAAATCCCATTCCAGACCTTTCCAAGTTTGGTTTTGTTGTATATAATGGTTCTTTAGCAATATCAATATTTTCAATTCCTTTTCCATTATCTGAAATCTCTATAATAATTTCATTATCTTTCAATTTTGAAACTATTTTTACAATTCCTTGTTTATTCTCATATCCATGAATAATACAATTAGTAACTGCCTCTGAAACTGCTGTTTTTATATCTGCTAATTCCTCTATATTAGGATCTAATTGAGATACAAAAGCAGCTATTGTAATTCTTGCAAAAGCCTCATTTGAGGATTTACTAATAAATTCTAATTTCATTTCATTTTCAAAAACTTCTTTCATTTATTTTCTTTCCTTTCTTGTAAAAAATTAATTTAAATTAAACTTTAGTGCTTCTTTTATCTATTGTTAAATCCGTTACAGGTATTAGCTTTAAAATGCCACTCATATCAAAAATTTTCTTTACACTTTGAGTAAGATTTGTAACTTCTAACTTTGCACCTATCATATTTGCAAATTTATATCTACCTATTATAAGTCCTATTCCTGCACTATCCATGAAAGTGACACTATCAAAATCAAATACAACTCTTTTAGGCATATATCTTTCAATTTCATAATCAGCTCTCCCCCTTATCTTTTGTACTGAACAATCATCAATTTCATTTGTAATTTTAAACACAAGAAGCTTGTCCTTTTCATAAAAATTTGATTCCATATTAAAATTTCCTTTCTAATGATTATTAAATTATTTATTTAATTTTCTTAAATATTATAATACTATTTACATTATTTTCCAAGAGTAAAAAATAAGAAGTTTTGTCGATTACTAAAAAATCACCGACAAAAACTATAATAAAGATTGAAATTAAGCTTCAAATTCTTATTGTATAATATGGATAAATATGAGGAATATACATATACTATTAATATAGATTTTAATATTTTACTTGACAACGTCAAGTTTATGATGTTATACTGTCTATAGTAGATCGTACCTCGGATAACCTACGGGCCCGAGGTCATTTTTTACATTATAGGAGGTAAATATTGGAAAAAGATTTCAAAACAATATATCAACAAATAGAAATTTTAAAGTCAAGAAATATGATTATTGATGATTATAATAAAGTTGTTAACATATTAACAAAGAACAATTACTATTATTTAATTAATGGTTATAAAGATTTGTTTCTAAATATTACAAATTCAACAGAAAAATATATTGATAATACAAAGATAGAGGAAATATATGCCCTATATAATTTTGATAAAAATATTAAAATTAATTTTTTAA
>CAQRYF010000013.1 GCA_948875265.1 uncultured Clostridia bacterium | reverse complement strand
TTCTTGCTATCAAATCTCTATCAGATAATTTATAATAATTTTTTAACAATAAATATTTAAACATTCTTATTACATCTTCTGCTTTTCTTCCCATTGTAGAAGAATATTTATCTTTTAATTCATCATAAACAAAAGAGAAATCAACCATATCTTTTAGTTGCCTCCAAAAATTATTTTCTTCTATTAATAAATCATAAAGTAATGCATGTGAACTTAAACAAAAACTTAATTGATTATTTTCTTTTAACACAGTTATATCAACCCTTTCGACTGGGTTAATTATATCACATTAAACTATTAAAACATAGAAAAAATCGTGAAATAGAAAAAAATTTTTCCAATTCACGATTTTTTTGAGAGCTAATTTGGGACTACTTTTTCAGCAGCCTCGGACATTATCTACGTCCCCTTGTCCCCTTTTTCTTATTCTGCTTTTGCTAATATTATTAATCTTGCTTTACTATCATCTGTACATGTAGATAGTGTTACTTCTGGCTTTCCTCCTGTATCTCTTTGATAGAATGATGTATCTTCTGGTGTTGTTTCAAATTTATTATATATTGTATATGTTAATTTATTTCCACCATTATCTGTTATGTATATTTTATCTCCAATATTCAATTTCTTATTATTAGAAAAGAATAAACCATTTCTATAATTATGTCCTATTATTACTGAATTGCCAGGTTGGTTTAAACCAGAGCCATATAAAAATGCTACTGCTGTTTCTATTGATTTTTTAGTTACTTTTTCAAGTACTGGATATTTTAAATTTGTTGCTGGAATCTCCATTGTTCCTAAAACTCCAAATCCTTTATATGTCCTTTTAGCTGATGTAGTAGTTTGTGCATCTTTTATATTATTTAATACATTATCATCTACTTGTGCTGTATTATTTTCATCTGCCTCTCCATCTGTTAAATCTCCTTCAAAATTATCAACAAAATCTGATGTATCTTTTGTAACTACATATTTTTGATAATAATCATATGCTAAAAATCCTAATAAACCAATTATTGCTATTATTACAATTACTAATATAACTGTTAGTACTTTACTATATTTACTCTCAAACATATTTTTAACCTCCGTACATATTTATCACTAAATATATTATAACACAGAAATATCTACATTTGCAATATTAGTCTACACTATTTTTTCTCCTAATTGCCTACCAGCTAATAAGTGAAAATGTAGATGCATAACCTCTTGTCCTCCATCTTTTCCACAATTAACGATTACCCTATATCCATTATCTTTAAATCCCTTTTCGTCAGCAATTTTATTAATAACTCCATATATCTTTCCTATTATAACTTCATCTTCTTTTTCTAAATGAGCTAATGATGTTATATGTTTTTTAGGAATTACTAGTATATGAATTGGTGCAGCTGGCTCTATATCATAAAACGCTAATATATCTTGATCTTCATATACTTTATTTGAAGGTATTTCACCTTTTATTATTTTACAAAATAAGCAATCTTTCATTTTTATCTCCCTCAAGGCTTTAGGACTATGTCTAAAATCCTTATTCTTTCTATTTTTTTATTTTTCACTATTCATTTAAATAGTGAGGATTTGAAACCTGGCCCCAAATCCTCCTCTTTTATTATTTTATCAATACTGCTTTTATTCTTCTTACTCCTGATGAACTTGATTCTTCTTTCTTTATTTTAAATCTTCCAAGTTCTTTTGTGTTATTTACATGAGGTCCTCCACATAATTCTTTTGATATATTTCCTATTGAATACACAGTTACTATATCTGGATACTTTTCTATAAACATACATTCAGCTCCAGATTTTATTGCATCTTCTTTTTTCATTTCTTCTTTTGTAACAGGTAATTCTTCTTGTATCCACTTATTTACTAATTCTTCTACTTGTTGTTTTTCTTCTACTGTTAATTTATGATCACAGTTAAAGTCAAATCTCATTCTGTCTACTGTTATATTTGAACCTCTTTGATGTGCATCTTTTCCTATTACTTGTTTTAATGCTGCATTCAACAAATGAGTTGCTGTGTGATAGGCAATAGTCTCTTCTGTTTGCTCTGCTAGTCCACCTTTAAATTTCTGTTCTGAACCTGCTCTTGATTTTTCTTGATGTTTTTTAAATAGTTCATCAAATTCCTTTAGATTAATTTCAAATTCATTTTCTTCTGCTAGTTCTTTTGTCACTTCAGGAGGAAAACCATATGTATCATATAGTTTAAACACAACTTCTCCTGGTATTATTTTTATTCCTTTTTGATTTAATTTATTTATCTCTTTTTCGAATTCTCTTTCTCCATGTGCTAAAGTTTTCACAAATTTATCTTTTTCTTCATTTATTGTGTTCTTGATTATTTCTTTATTTATTTCTAAATCCGAATACATTTCTTTTAAGTTATCAACATTTATATCTATTAATGTTGATAATTCATTCAAATCAATTTGTAATTTGTTCATATGTCTTATCATTCTTCTAATTAATCTTCTTAAAACATATCCTCTATCTATATTACTTGGTCTCCCTCCATCAGATATAATCATCATACTTGAACGCAAGTGTTCTGCTACTATTCTTCTGCTTTCAATTATATCTTGTTTTTGGAGTTCAACTAACTTGTCCATTACTGGTGCAAATAGTTCTGTGTCAAATGGAGTTTCTTTTCCTTGTAATAACATTGCCATTCTTTCTAAACCTAATCCAGTATCAACATTTCTTTGTTTCAATTTAGTATATCCATTTTTATCCTTGAAATATTCCATAAATACATTATTCCAAATTTCTACATATTTACCACAATCGCATGATGGTTGACAGTCTGGTCCACATGCTGGTTTTCCAGTATCATAGAACATTTCTGTATCTGGTCCACAAGGTCCTTCTTCTCCTGCTATCCACCAGTTATCATCTTTTCCATAATAATAAATATGGCTTTCTGGTATTCCTGCTTTTTTCCAAGCTTTAGCAGCAACTTCATCTCTTGGGCAATCTTCGTCTCCAGCAAAACATGTTACAGACAATTTTTCTACTGCAATTCCTAATTCTTTAGTTAAAAATTCAAAACTCATTTCTATTGATTCTTCTTTGAAATAATCTCCTAAAGACCAATTTCCAAGCATCTCAAAATATGTTAAATGTCTATTATCTCCTACCTCATCTATGTCGTTTGTTCTTACACATTTTTGATAATCTGTAAGACGGGTTCCTTCTGGATGTTTTTCTCCTAATAGATAAGGTACTAATGGTTGCATTCCAGCTGTTGTGAATAATACAGATGGGTCATTTTCTGGTATTAATGGTGCAGATGGAATTACTTTATGTCCATGTTTTTCAAAAAAGTTTAAGTATTTATTTCTAATTTCAATCGCTTTCATTATTTTCTCCTTTTTTATTAAAATCACTTATAAAATTATACTTCAAAATATAGAAAAAATCAAGAAATTTTACAATTATCTTAATATCCAAATAAATATTCACAAAATAACTTATAAGAAAATTTATAAGTTAAGAAAAAACCAACAGCAAAATAATACTATTGGTTTCTACTCTCTCTCCTTATTCTATTCTCTAGCACATCTACCATATAAAATCTCCAATTTCAAAACTATACAAATCCCATTTGTTCATAATTTTTACTATTTTCAGTGCAAGACCTTCTTCAGTCTTTTTGAGCAACTCTATGAAATCTTCATAGTTTTCAAAAATCTTATTATCTTGTATCTTAGATTGGCTAAAATAAAATGCTAATTCATAATGATATCCTTCTGGAATCTCACATATTTTTAGTCCTAATTTTTCATTCTCCTCATAATATTGATTTAATACTGAAAAATCAAGTTCTTGCGCTATTTGCTCAAGCTCTTTTAACCGTCTATCCATCATCAAATCAACTACATTGTATTCTTTTTTCAATCTCATCAACTGTTCTTCTAAAAACTCTAACACTTTCTGTCTTTTCATTTCTTTCTCCTTATTGTTTTATTTAAATTTGTTGTTCTTAATTTTAGAGAGAGTTTTACAACTAATTTATGTAAATATTATAAACCTTTTTACAATTTATGTCAATCTTTTCTTGTTTCATAAATTATTTACTGTCTTGCAAAATTTAATATACTAATAATATTAAAAAAATAATAATAATTACAAAAACAAGTTAATTATCTCACATATAATCAACTTGCTTTTTCATTCTATATCTCCATTTGACTTCCCAAGAATGTAGCTGCAGATTGGGCAACTTTTTTCTCAACTTCATTCATCTTACCATTAGCTTCCTTAGACATTAATATAACTGTTCCTATAGTATCTCCATTTGATAAAATTGGATATACTACTTGTGCATTATATTTTCTTTCTTTATTATCATTTTTTGTTATTGGCATTGCCATATCGCTGTTTTCTTTGCTTGTATAAACTTCTTTATCTTCCATTAATTGTTCTAATTCTTGACTAACATCCTGTTCTAAAAATTCTTTTTTAGAACCTCCTGATACAGCAATAATTGTATCTTTATCAGTTATACATGCTATATGTCCTGTAGTTTTTGATAATGTTTCAGCATATCCAGCTGCAAACTCTGATAATTCACCTATTGGCGAATATTTTTTAAGTATAACTTGGCCTTCTCTATCTGTAAATATTTCTAATGGTTCTCCTTCTTTAATTCTTAAAGTTTTTCTTATTTCTTTTGGAATAACTACTCTTCCTAAATCATCTATTCTTCTTACAACTCCAGTTGCTTTCATAATTTTCCTCCTTTTTAAATTTATGTCTACTCTTATTATTGCAAATGAGGAAAATTTTATACATTTTTTAAAAATTTTTGTATTTGCTAATTAATTTGTTTTATCTCTCCTGATTCATAGTAAAGTAGCAATTGTTCTAAATCTTTTATTTCCGCTTTTAATTTCTTGCCTATATCTGTATCTCCTACTGATTTTCTTGATATTCCTGTTTTCTTTACGATTAATTCTGATATAATATCTTTTTCTTCTAATATTGCTTTTTCTACTGATTCAAATGGTTTATTCTGACTAAGCAAAAGACCATTTGAATTATATGTTAGAATATAACCCGCATTTCCTGTTGTCCTCTGGTAACTCTTAGCAAAGCCTCCATCTATAACTAATAATTTACCATTTCCCCTAATTGGACTTTCTCCATCTTTTGCTTTTACTGGCATATGCCCATTTACAATATGTGAATCTCTTTCATCCAAACCAAATTCTTTCAATATTTTATTGCATATTTCTTCTTTATTTATTAGAGTATAATAAGGATTTTTTGTTTCTTTACTCATTTCCTTATCCTTTACAAAATAACTTTCAAATGTTGCCATTTTACTTTTACCAAAAAATGGAGAATCTGGTGATATCCATAAATACCACATAACATCAACTAATTCTTTATCAATACTCTTTTTCGCAATCCATATCTTACTAATTGTTTCATTTATAATATCAAAATATTCTTTCGCTTTTACTTTTTTACTTAAAAATTCTACTTCCTTGAATTCTCCATCTTGAGTCATAGGAATACAAGCATGGAATAATAAGTTAGAATTAAATATAGTATATGATTCTCCTTTTTTATATAAAAAGTTAATATGATCATTTAATTTTGAGCTTTTCTTAAATGAATCACAAAGTCTTTCCATTACCTCTTTTTCTTCTTTTGTTAACTCATAAATATTTTCTTTATCTAAAGTAGGAAAATTAGTATCATTTATTTCATATTTTTTATTACCAATTCTTACATATCCTTTTTTTAAATCAATTTTATCTAACAATAATCTGTCATCTAGTTGATATTCTGGATGTCTTTTTATCATCTGGCCTTCTAATTTAAATTGAATAATCGTAATTGCTTTATGAATTTTAGATATATTCATTTTATCACTATTATCATATTTGCTTTCATCAAATACTTTTGGCATAAAGTTAGAGCAATCATCATTCTTATAAGTTTCCATTGCAAAAGTTGATAATGGACGTATATTAATTCCATATCCATCTTCTAATATTCCTATGTTATTATATCTAGCACATATTCTAACTACTGTTGCAATACTTGCTTCATTCCCACAAGTAGCTCCCATCCACAAAACATCATGATTTCCCCATTGCATATCAATACTATGAAATTTTTTTAGCTTTTCAATAACAAAATCTGGATGAGTTCCCCTGTCAAATATATCTCCTGTAATATGCAAATGATCAATAGCCATTCTTTTTATTAAATCTGAAATTGCAATAATAAAACTTTCTGCTTGATTTAATTGTATTATTGTATTTATAATCGCCTTATAATATCTCTCTTTATCCTTTTCATTTCCTGCTTGTGAATTTAATAATTCATCTATCACATATTCAAATCCACTAGTTATTGCTTTTCTAACTTTTGACCTTGTATATTTTGAGCTAACATTTTTAGCAACCTCAACTAATCTATATAACGTAATATTATACCATTCATTTAAGTCAGCTACTTCTTTCTTCATCAATTTAAGCTTTTCTTCTGGATAATATATTAATGTTGCTAATGTTGCCCTTTCTTTTTTTGTTATTGTATTCCCAAAAATATCATCTATTTTGCTTTTTATAATTCCTCCACCATTATTCAAAATATGTTCAAATGGTTCATATTCACCATGAATATCACTTAAAAACATTTCTGTTCCCTTTGGTAAATTTAGAATTGCTTGTAAATTTATTATCTCTTCTGAAACTTCATTAATATTTTTATATTCTTTACTTAATAATGTTAAGTACTTCTTTTTATCATAATCACTATTCATATTCAACTTCCTTTTCTTTCCCGTTTTGGGGTCGGGTCTCAAAATGGGAAACTTACTTTATATCTCTATAAAAAAATATTTATATTAATTATGGAATAAAAATTCCCGTTTTGAGACCCGACCCCAAAACGGGAACTTTTATTCTGACTGTTCTATTTTTTCTTCCTTCTTTGGTAAAAATCCAATTTTGTATTTATCTAAAATATATCCCATATCTTTAGAAAATTCCTTTAGCATTACATTTTTTATGCTTGGACCTTTTCCCTTTAAATAATCATCTATTATTTGTTTTAATTGTTTTATATTTTTCATTTCTGGTTCAATTTGTTTCGTATATCTATTTGCTCTATCTATTAATTTTTCTTTAATTAATACTATATCTTCATTACTAGCACACGAAATTCTTTGGAATAATTGGAAACAATCATAATATTTAAAAATAGGTATTTCCATACATTCTTTATCAAATTTCTCATAAAATTGTTCCATTTTCATAGGTATACATTTCATTATTTCTTCTGCTTTTTCTTTATACATTTTTTCTAATAATTGATTATTTAACATGTTAAAATGACCTAAGACATCATCCATATCTTCTTTCACTTCTTCTATTGCAATTTTACCTAATTCTTCCTCAGAATTTGGACAATACTCAGAATTTAATGATGATATATTCATACCATTAAAGAATATATTTTTTAACGTTTTTAAATCATAATCTATTAGACCTTTCCTTGAAAAATAGCTAAAATAAGCAAATATTTTAACACTATCAATCAAGTTTATTTTTCCTTCTTTTATATCTTCTATTACTTCATTTATTATATTTACAAATTGATCATCAGAAATCTTCCAATATTCTTCTGTTAATAGTCTTTTATATGCTGGTAAATTTTCAGTATCTACTGTATTTCTTATTGTCTCCATATTATCTTTAAATAATCTCATATCAAAAATACGCGTTCTTATATAATATTCTATAAATTTAAAGAATCTATATTCTGATTTAAAATTATAATAATAATTATTGTCAAACTCCTTAATATAAAACTGCCTATTATCCATTAAAATTCTTGATGATACTAATATTGCTTTATATTCTTCATTATCTTTAATATTTACAAACTTATCTTTTGTAATTTTTCCAGCCTTAATTTCAAATGATATAGCTATTGTAAATATAAGCATTGTTTGCATTACTCTGTGATTAGTATTTGGATAAGATTTGTTAACCATTTCATATATCTTTTTAAAATCATTTAATGCATGTTTTAATATTCTTAGGTTTCTTGTACCACTCTTGTTAAATGTAGATATTATTAATCCTGTATTTTCTCTTAAAAATCTAATCAAATCTGGATTATTTTCATATCTCATTAATATTCCATTTATTATATAATCAAATTTTGGAGCATACTCAAATGTCTCTCCAATTAACTTTTCTTTTATCCTTTCATAGTCATTTGCCTTATCAAATACATGCTCAATTTTATCTTGAATCTTTTCAACCATTGGCTTATCTGTTTTATTTAATTCATCCTGTTTATCTAATAAATATGTTGCAATAAATGTTTTCATTTCCAAATTAGAACTTTTTAATTTAGTAGATAATTCTTTTTCATTACAAATGATAATTGTTTTTATATGATCATGTTCAACAAAATTATTAATATATCCTAGAATATCAATAACATCAACATTTGCCCTTTCCAAATCATCAAAACAAAGAACTTTATCATCAGTTGAAAAGAAATCACTATAATTAACTTTATCTCCATTTTGTGTAACTCCAAAAAAGTTCGCCATATCAATTCCAGTTTTAGCATACTCAGGAATTGTAGTTTGCCCATTTGCATTCATAAACTTTCTCAAATTTTTATCCATAAGTTGAGTTGTTTCAATAAATATTTTTTTACTAATTTCTTCTAAATTAGAAATTCCATATAAAGACATATAAATAGTTGTATATCTCTTTCCATTCAATTGCATTGATTCAATTTTTTTTCTAATTTTATTATTCCAAAAATGGGTCTTACCTGATCCCCATTCACCATTTAACATTATGGCATAGTCAGTGTAATCTGATCTAACATAATCTAAAATACTTTCTACTAAATCTTCCATAACTTCCTCCTTTGTTTTATTATTCATTAGTCCTTTGCAATTGTTAATACTCCTATTTTCTCTGGTTTTGCTTTTTTTAAAATTTTACAACATTCATACACAGTGCTTCCTGTAGTATATATATCATCTATTAGTATAATTTTTCTATTATGTAGTATTTCTTCATTTTGTAATTCATATACTCCTTGAATATTTTTGAGTCTATCTTCTTTATTCAATTTACTCTGTTCAATTATATTTTTAACTTTAAAAAGACAACTATTTTCTAACCTTAAACTTGTTCTTTTAGCTATTTCCCTAGCAATTAGATAGCTTTGATTATATCCTCTTTCTTTTTGTCTTTTCTTACTAATTGGAACTGGTATAATTGTATCATAACTTTGTAAAATTTCAAAGATTTTTTCATTTTTTAACAAAAAATTAACAAAAGTCTTATATAAATAAGGCTTATCTTTGAATTTGTATTTTAAAATTATCTTCCTTATAATTCCCTCATATTGAAAAATATATAAATGTTCTATAAAATTTTTATCTATATCTTGATTTTTCTCCACAGCAAATTTCGCATGTTTATCTAACATTAGCTCACATCTTTTACATAAGAATTCATTGCTTAGTTTTCCACATATTCCGCACGTTGGTGGATATAATATATCTGTTATTTTATCTAAAATGTTTTTGATTTGTTCCTCCTTTTTCATTTATAACATCGGTTACATTTCTTCATGTTTAATAAACTAATTATTCATTAGACTTACACTTTTATTTGATTTTATATGATTTTATTATAATTTGATTTTAATATTTTTTGATTTAAATAAGTTTTAAATAATTTCTTTTTGAATTAAAAATATGTAATATATAAACTGTTTTGATTTTAATATCGACTTGATATATGATAACATAGTTTTTAACACTCATTCTATGTATTTCAATATTTTTATTTTTTTTTAGTAATTTATATTTTCTTGGCATATATCTCAAATCCGATATTTCCTTTGTTATTTTCTGAATTGTTTTTCTAGCTATAGCAGGTTCTTGCAATCTATCAGAAATATATTTTTTTATCTCTTCTATTTCTTCTTTCGCACTTTTCATTATAGTAATTTTATACAATCTTCCTATAAATATCACTCTCCTCTAATATATCCAATTTTTTATTTCCTTTTCAAACTCTTCAAAACTAATTCCATCTCCTCTTTCAATCTCTTCTTCAGCTCTTTTTATTGTATCTAAAAATTCCTGTCTATATTTTTTTGTTTTAAAAGCAATCCTCCATTTATAATCATAAATCCAATTATCTTTTGATACCTTTTTGAATTTTTTATTGGTAAATATTCTTCCTATTTCAGATAATCGTACTGTTTTCATCATAATTTACACCTCTTTTCTTTATGTTTTACATTATACTTTATTTTTATTCTGGAATCAATATTTTTACGAATTTTATCGAAAAATTTTTCGACATTTTTTGATATTTAATAATAAAAATAGGATTAAATCGAGTAGGAGGAACTTTGCTTTTTATTCTCAAAGTTCCCACCTCTCACACCACAATTCCGGCGTACTAGGCGGTTAGCTAATGCACTAGTAATTTATTTTACTAGTGTTTTCTTTTGCTGTTTGATAAACTTTATAAATTACTATGCTTCTTTTGTAACTCTCGAGTTCCGCTCTACCCTCCAAAATTTTCCGTTCTCAACAGATTATCTTCATTCTATCATAATTTATGAAATCTATTCAGTTGCAAATTCACATTAACTTTCAGTCCTTCGTAATATTTCTATTACTACTATATTTACTGCAATAACCTCCGGATAGTAATTGGGCTTTGTTTTGTCTAGTAAACTCGCCCAGATTATCACAGCCTTAATATGTGATTTCTGTCCGTCAGACCGAGACTTTGCTTACAGCTTCCTTCAGATTCCACCTCATGCTGAACACCCTTGCTGTTCAGCTAATGGTTCGCCACTATCAGGCACCATAGCGGTCTTTCACCGCCTAGTTATTACCCATGCCGGGCGCAGTAACAAAAAGGTACCGTCTAAAATAGATGGTACCTTTTGTTTTCCTAATAACTTATGGCATAGGCTTTTTTAAGAGCTTACCTCTTCCTTCTTCATAAGCTTTCTGATCTTTTTTACATCTAGTAACAATTTGAGTGCCACCATAAACTTGAGTTTTCATCCTTTCAGGATAATACCTTACTGAACAGTTTTTATTTTTACAAAATGCACATTTCAAGTTACTCTTTAAGACGTTAAAAATCATAATCTTTTCCTCCTTAACAAATTTGTTTTGAGTATTACTGTAGCATATTATCAATTTTGATTTCATGTTACTTTTCCTAATTATGTTACTTACATACTATATCATATAAATACACTATTTTCAATAGTTTAAACTTTTTTTGCTTCAGTATTTTTTTATAGTGAATTATTCAAAAGTCATAATATATAGTAAAATGAAGTAATGTGCAGTTTGGGAGGATTCATATTTTATTAACTCATTTTATATTTTAGTCCTGTATTTCTTTTTTTGCTATCTATGTTTTGTATCATAAAGTCTACAACTTTTTCATTTCCTACTATTACTAATAATTTTTTTGCTCTTGTAATTCCTGTATATAATAGATTTCTTGTCAATAATATTGGAGATGATGGTGGGGCTACCATAATTACTACATCAAATTCACTTCCGTTGTGCTTTATGTATTGTAATTGCATAACTATGTTCAATTTGGTCCAAATCAGAAAATTCATACCATGCGATTTTTTCATCATCAAACTTAATTTCTACTTGTTTTTCTCTTTCATCTATATTGGTAATCGTACCAATTTCTCCATTAAAAACTCCGCTTCCTACTTCTTTTTTTCCATAATCTTCTTTTTCCCAATATATATCATAATTATTTTTTATTTGCATTACTCTATCGCCAGTTCTAAAAATTGCTCCCATACTAGTTTTCTCTGGTCTATTATCTATGTTAGGATTTAACTGCTCTTGCAGAGCTTTATTTAGTTCTTTAGTCCCAAGTAACCCTTTCTTTGTTGGAGACAAAACTTGAATACTTTTAAAAAAATCATAATCACCATAATTTTGCAATCTTCCTGTACATAATGATATTACTTCATTAAGCATCTTCTCTTGATTAGATTCTTTTATAAAAAAGAAATCTTCTTGTGTTTCTTCTGTTAAGTCTTCATCTCCCTTTTTTAGGAACCTTTCTCCTTGATTTACTCTGTGTGCATTTAATATTATTTTACTTCTTGCAGCTTGCCTAAAAATTTTATCTAAATGAACTGTTGTAATTATTTCTGAGTCAATTAAATCTTTTAAGATACTTCCTGGCCCAACAGATGCTAATTGATCACTATCTCCTACTAAAATCAACTTAGTTCCTTGATATATACATTTAAGCAAATAATTCATTAAAAACATGTCCACCATTGATAATTCATCAACAATTATTAAGTCTGCATCAATTGGAGCACCTTCATAATCTCTTGTATTTTTATATAAACTATCTTCATCTATTTTCCCAATTTCTAATAATCTATGTAATGTTGATGCTTCTTTATCAGTAGTTTCTGTCATTTTCTTTGCAGCTCTTCCTGTTGGAGCACAAAGTACTACTTTATTTCCTTTTTCCTCATATATATCTATAATCGTCTTTATTATTGTTGTTTTACCTGTACCTGGTCCACCAGTAATAATTATTACATTGTTTTCATTTACCAGTCTTACTGCTTCTTTTTGTTTTTCTGATAATTTAATTTCTGAATTACTTTCTACTTTCTTTAATGCTGTTTCTATATTTCTAATTTCTTTCACATTTTTTGACTTTTGTAGCCTTTTTATTCTTAAAGCAATTTCTTCTTCTGTATTGTAGAAACTATGTAAATAGACATATTTATCATTATCTCTTTCTTCTATTACTATTTCATCTTTCATTTTTAACTCAATCAAACTATCTTCTATAATTTCTGTTGTAACATCCAAAAGATTTATAACAAACTCAATTAAATTAGATTTTAATACACAAGAATGTCCATTATATGTACTTCGTAATAAACCATATTTTATACCACTTTGAACTCTTTTTTCATTATCGTAATTCATGCCCAAATCAAGTGCCATTTTATCGATTTGTTTAAAGTCTACACCCCTTGTTATATCTATTAATATATATGGATTTGCTTCTATTTCTTCTATTGCATTATTTCCAAATAAATCAAATACTTTTTTTGCATGTTCTGCACCTATTCCAAATCTTTCTAAAAATCCTACTATTTGCCATACTTCCCAATTTTCTATAAAAGCTTCTGACATTTCTATAGCTTTTTTTTCAGATATACCTTTTATTTGTGATAATCTTTCAGGTTCATATTTAAATACATGTATAGTTTCTTCTCCAAATTTATTTACTATTCTTTTTGCTAAAGCTTCACCTATTCCTTTTATATTTCCATTAGCTAAATATTTTTCTAGTGCTCCTAAAGTCTGAGGCATTAACTTTTCAAATGTATCCACCTTAAATTGCCTTCCATAATCTTTATGTTCTACAAATTTGCCAATTATCTTTAATGTATCCCCTGAGTTTATAAAAGGTAAGTATCCTACAATTGTAGTTAATTCTTCATCTGTTTCAAATTCAGCTATTGTGTAACTATTAACTTCATTTTTATATATAATATCACATACTTCTCCTGTAATTTCCATATATCTCTCCTTTTTGCTTTAATTAGTTTATCATATACGATGACTATTTTCAAGAAGATAATTATAACATAAACAATTTACTAGAATTATTATTATAAATCATATAACATAAACAAAGAACCAGCAATTAGCTAGTTCTTCGTCTTAACAAGAAACACCATCCCTTAAATGGTGCTTCTACCATAGTGTCTGGATCTTCTATATTTTGCCCTATTGAATCTTGTCTAGTTGGTAATTCTCTAGGATATTTATGAGACCACATACCATCTTCATCTTGTCTAAGTAAATGATAATAACCTGTATGTTCTTCTCTTTGAAGATAAATTTTAGTTTCACCTTCTTTTGTTACATACTCGGTTTCTATCTCTTCTACTTCAAAATCAAATATTTTTCTTAATTCTTCTTTAAGAATTCTTATCAAATCTTCATCTGAAGTATACTCATTACATCTTTTTCCTATTAAATCTCCTACAAGAAAAAATTCATTTACTAACAAGTTTAGTGCATAAGGATAGCATCCTTCCTCTAAGTATTCACTCCAAGCTTCAGGATTATATCTCATATTCCGACACATTGTTACATTTTTCATTTAAGCCTCCCAATTTAAGTATTATGTATATAATTATACCATATTTTTCATATTATTTAAATAAAATTTAATAAAAACATTTTAACTTTCATCAACATTATCTATGATATCTTTACACTCTTTCCATGAAATCACTTTAAGACATTCATATTCTTCTGATATCTTTTTAGCTATCTCTTTTGTTTTATCAGTAGATTTCAAATCAGCTACCATAATATTTTTTAAATAATCTTCTCTTCCATATAATATTTTAAATAGACTAGAACGCAAAAATCCTTCTATTCTTTCTTCTTGGTTTTTCACTGCTATTATTAAATATATTCCATCTGATTTAAATCTTGTATATGTACTTATATATATTATATTTTTTACAATTTCAAATAAACCATAAAAAGCTAATGTCCAAAAGATTGTACTCATAACAAATTCTAACATCTTTTTGCCTCCCATGGTTTATTATATGTATCATTTTTGTTTTTGTTAATTTCAAAAGTGACCAAGGGGCGCGTCCCCTTGGTCAACATTAGATAAGTTGTAATATTGCAACTTCTGCTCCGTCCCCTCTTCTTGGACCTGCTTTTATTATACGTGTATATCCACCAACGTTTTTACCAGCATATTTTGGAGCTATTTCGTTAAATAATTTTGATGGTAAATCTATATTGTTACCTTCACTATCTTTAACTTTATTTATTTTTCTCATTATTTTTCTTCTAGCATTTAATCTAGATGGCATATCTTTTTGTCTTTTTTCAGTAGTTTCTTCTTTAACTACTTTCAAATATTCTTTACCATTTTTGCTTTTTACTAATTCAGTTTCTTTATTACCTTTTGAATCTAATTTAGCTTTTACAACTTTAACATCTACCATTTCAAAATTATCTTTTTCTTTTATAGCAAGTGATATTATACTGTCTGCTATTGATTTAACTTCTTTTGCTCTAGCTAGAGTTGTTTCTACTTTACCATGCATAATTAAATCAGTTGTTAAAGTTTTAAGCATTGCCATTCTTATATCTGTTGTTCTTCCTAATTTTCTATTAGTAGCCAATTTTTTCACCTTCCTCTTTTCTTATTTTATTCGTCCTCTTTAGCAAAATCTAATCCTAATGAATGTAATTTTGCTGTTACTTCATCAAATGATTTTTTACCTAAATTTCTTACTTTCATCATATCTGTTTCTGATTTGTTTGTTAAATCTTCAACAGTAGCTATATTTGCTCTTTTTAAGCAGTTGAATGATCTTACTGATAATTCTAATTCTTCTATTGACATTTCTAATACTTTTTCTTTTTTAGATTCTTCTTTTTCTATCATAACTTGTGTATTTTTTGTAGCTTCTGATAAATCTATAAATAGTTCTAAATGTCCTGTCATTACTTTCGCAGCTAAGCTTAAAGCTTCATGAGCTTTTAAGCTTCCATCAGTCCATACTTCTATAACTAATTTATCATAGTCAACCATTTGCCCTACTCTAGTATTTTCTACTTGGTAGTTTACTTTTTTTACTGGTGTGTAGATTGAATCTATCGGAAGTACAGATATATCTTGATTTTGCTTCTTATTTTTATCAGATGAGTTATATCCTCTACCTCTATCTGCTGTAAGCTCCATTTTTAGGCTTCCACCTTTTGAAACTGTAGCAATATGTAATTCAGGATTTAATACTTCAACTGTTCCATCTGTTATTATGTCTGAAGCTAGTACTTCTCCTTCACCTTTAAAATCAATTCTTAAAACTTTTTCTTCATTTTCATCAAATTTTAATCTAACATTTTTTAGGTTTACTATTATTTCTGGTACATCTTCTACTACATTTGGTATTGTAGAAAATTCATGTAATACTCCATCAATTTTTACACTTGTTATAGCACATCCTGGAAGTGATGAAAGTAATATTCTTCTTAAAGAATTACCTATAGTTACTCCATAACCTCTTTCTAATGGTTCACATACAAATTTTGCATAATTATTTGTATCATCAACTTCTAGACATTCAATATTTGGCTTTTCAAATTCTATCATTTTTACCTCCTAATATTCGAGAATATATCTCAAACTTTTAAAAACTTTATAGGCTTGCCTCAAGTAAAATTTTTAAAGTTATTATTAAACCTTTATTATTACTTTCTACCATTATTATTTTGAGTAAAGCTCTACTATTAAATGTTCTTCAATTGGAATATCAACATCTTCTCTAGACGCTAATCTAATTACTTTACCACTTAATTTTTCAACATCTTTTTCTAGCCATGCTGGAACTGGTCTTTTTGCAGATTCTTCAACATTTACTTTTATTGTGCTGTTATCTTTTTTAGATTCTCTAACTGTTATAACATCACCTGGTTTTACTAAGTAAGATGGAATATCTACTCTTCTTCCATTAACTTCAAATTGTGCATGGTTTACAAATTGTCTTGCTTGAGCTCTAGATGTTCCAAATCCTAATCTGTAAACAACATTATCTAATCTACTTTCTAATATTTGAAGTAAATTTTCACCTGTTACACCTTTTTTATTTGAAGCCATTTCAAAGTATTTTCTAAATTGTTTTTCTCCAACTCCGTAATAAGCTTTTGTTTTTTGTTTTTCTCTTAATTGAGTTCCGTATTCAGAAAGTTTTGCTCTTTTTTGTCCATGTTCTCCTGGTGCATAATTTCTTCTTGAAATACTACATTTATCTGAATAACATCTTTCACCTTTTAAGAACAATTTTTGTCCTTCTCTACGGCATCTACGACATTGTTCATCTTTATATCTTGCCATTTTTTTACTCCTTTCTTTCTTCTAATGACAAAGGATTATTTCCCTTTTCATGTTTTTTCACATTTATTTTTTATACTTAAATTATACTCTTCTTCTTTTTGGTGGTCTACAACCATTGTGTGGTATTGGTGTTACGTCTTTTATTGCACTTATTTCTAAACCAGCTGTTTGAAGTGCACGAATTGCAGCTTCTCTTCCTGAACCTGGTCCTTTAACAAATACTTCAACAGATTTTAACCCATGTTCCATAGCAGCTTTAGCAGCTGTTTCTGCAACTTGACCTGCAGCAAATGGTGTACTTTTTCTAGAACCTTTAAATCCTAATTCTCCAGCACTTCCCCATGAAATTGCATTTCCTTGAGTATCTGTTATTGTAACTATTGTATTATTAAAACTAGAATGAATGTGAGCTGCACCTTTTTCAATGTTTTTTCTATTTCTTCTAGCTACTTTTTTTGTTGTTACATTTTTAGCCATTTTCTTAAATTCCCTCCTTGTTTTAAGTGAAATTATTTCTATTATCTACTTATACAAAATTGATTTATATTATTTTTTGCTCTTGCTAACTAATTTTCTAGGACCTTTTCTAGTTCTAGCATTAGTTTTTGTTCTTTGTCCTCTAACTGGAAGACCTCTTCTATGTCTTAAACCTCTATAACATCCGATTTCTGTAAGTCTTTTGATATTAAGAGCTACTTCTCTTCTTAAGTCACCTTCAACTGTGTAAGTTTCATCAATAACTTTTCTTATATCATTTACTTGTTCGTCTGTTAAGTCTTTTATTCTAGTATCTGGATTTATACCAGCTTTCTCTAGAATTTTTCTAGAACTTGATACACCTATTCCATAAATATATGTAAGTCCTATTTCTACTCTTTTTTCTTTAGGTAAGTCTACTCCTGCTATACGAGCCATATTTTTTTGCACCTCCACTTATTTTTTTATATATGAGACTTGTCTTTTTTGTCTCTTTCATTTTTTGTTTTAAATCCATTTAAAGGTGAAATGCACTAGCGTTTACTCTAGTCTTTAAATTTCCTTAAAACATATATATAAACACAAATTTGATATGTATACCTTAACTGAATTTAAGGTTCACAGCCGCTACCTAATTTGTGTTATTAACTAATTAAGGATTATTATCCTTGTCTTTGTTTGTGTTTAGGGTTTTCGCAAATAACTCTAATCACACCTTTTCTTTTTATTACTTTACATTTGTCACATATTTTCTTTACTGATGGTCTTACTTTCATTTTTGCACCTCCTTGGTCTAAATGTAAAAAAGTTATTCTTTACATTTTATAATATATAATAATGGGTTAATTTCTAAATTTATTTAGCTCTCCATGTAATTCTTCCTCTTGTTAAATCATATGGTGAAAGTTCTACTTTAACTTTGTCACCTGGTAAAATTTTAATGTAATTCATTCTTAGTTTTCCTGATATATGAGCTAATATTTGATGCCCATTTTCAAGTTCAACCTTAAAATTAGTATTTGGTAGTGCTTCCACTACTGTTCCTTCCACTTCTATAACATCTTCTTTTGCCATTTTCTACCTCCTATAAAGAGCTTTTTCAATATTTTTGAGCAAAATATTGCTATTTTGCATAATAACTATTGTATTATACTACACATTTAAAGTAATGTCAAGATTTCTGGCTCTTTTTCTGTAATTAAAATTGTATTTTCATAATGCGCTGCCAAACTTCCATCTTCTGTTATAATTGTCCATCCATCATCAAGTTCTAAAATATTTGGTTTTCCCTGTATTACCATTGGTTCTATAGCCAATGTCATACCTGGTTCTAATCTAATTCCTCTTCCAGCTTTTCCGTAATTTGGAATACCTGGATCTTCATGCATCTCTTTGCCTATTCCATGCCCTTGAAATTCTTTGACTACTGAATATCCTTGAGAATGAACATATTCTCCTATTGCATGACATACATCTCCAATTCTATTACCAGCTTTAGCATATTTTATTCCTTCAAAAAATGCCTGCTTTGTAACATCTACTAGTCTTTTCGTTTCTTTTGGCACATCTCCAATTATAAAAGTTCTTGCTGCATCTCCATTATATCCATTTTTTAAAGCTACTGTATCTATACTTACAATATCTCCTTCTTTTATTATCTTGTTTTTTGATGGTATACCATGAATAACCTCATCATTTATAGAAATACACGTAGATGCTGGATATGGAGGAATCCCTCTTATTCCAACATTATATCCCTTTTCTGCCGGAATTGCTCCTAAGCTTCTCATTGTCTTTTCAGCAATTTGATCAACTTCCCATGTTGACATTCCAGGCCTTATTTTCTCTTCTATTTCCTTATATGTTAAAGCTACAACCTTACAAGCTTCTCTCATATATTCAATTTCTTTTTTTGATTTAATGGTTACCATTCCACTAATCCTTCTTTCCTATTTCAAATTTTCTATATATTTTACTATATCTTCTGCTACATCTTCTCCTAATTTATTAATAGCCTTACTAACTAATGCTGAATATATTTTTCCTTGTTTTTCATAATATTCTACAAGTGTACTTGTTAATTCAAAATAGTTTTCTAATCTTGATTTAACAGTTTCTACATTATCATCTTTTCTTTGTATTAATTCATGACCACATTTATCACATATTCCTTCTTGTTTTGGTGGATTTAAAACTAAATTATATATAGTTTTACAATCTTGATTTGAGCATACTCTTCTATTTACAATTCTTTCTATGATTTCTTCTTCTGGTGTTGTTAAATTTATAACTATATCTACTTTTTTTCCTTCTTTATTTAATATTTTATCTAACTCTTCTGCTTGTTTTACTGTTCTTGGGAATCCATCTAATATAATACCATTTTGAACATCACTATCTTTTAATCTATTTTTAACTAAATCAATTGTTACATCATCTGGTACTAATTGGCCTTTAGAAATGTAACTTTCTGCTAATTTTCCTAATTCAGTTTGTTCTTTTATATGTTTTCTAAAAATATCTCCTGTTGATACTTGTGGAATTCCTAACTTACTTGTTAATATTCCTGCAACTGTTCCTTTTCCTGTTCCTGGCGCTCCTAACATTATAATTACCATATACAGCTCTCCTTTATTATTCATTTTCAACACCAAATATTTTACTACATAAATATGAATTTATCAAGTTTTTTCTTTACTTTTTTAATAAAATATATTATAATATATTCTCACAATAAATATTTATTATAGGAGGTATTTTTATGCTAAGTAGCAAAAAATCACAAAACATTTTACGGTTTGAGGAGAAAAATAGAAAACGTTTTTTAAAATGTAAAGGTTTAGACCCTAAACATTGTCCTTATCCGTCACAAAAAATTTTCAATAATTGTAGGAAGTGTATATATTTCCGAAAATATTGCTAGTCTATATAACTAGCAATTAACACAAAAAATGCCCATATGGGCATTTTTCTTTTTATTTTATTATTCTAAGAATCCTTTATAGTGTCTCATCGCTAATTGAGATTCTAATTGTTGTACAGTTTCTAGTGCAACACCTACAACGATTAATATTGATGTACCACCAAATGCAATATTTAGATTTGTAAATCTTAATAACATTGGTAATATTGCAATTAATGCTAAGAAAAATCCACCAAACCATGTTAATTTTGAAATGATTGATGATAGATATTCTGTTGTTGGTTTTCCTGCTCTAATTCCTGGTATAAATCCACCATTTTTCTTAATATTATTTGATACTTCTGCTGGATTAAATGTAGCATAAGTATAGAAAAATGTAAATCCTATAATTAATAGTAAATAAACAAGTGCATTAGCTAATGAATATCCCCATCCTACACTTGAAGTAGATGTAGCAATTGAGAATTTATATAATCCTGCTAAAAATCCTGTTTGATTTGCTATATCATGTACAAAAATTTGTATAATCATAGCTGGAAATGTCATAAAACTACTTGCAAAAATTACTGGCATAACTCCTGCCATTGCAAGTTTTAATGGTATATGTGTGCTTTGTGCTCCTACCATTTTTCTTCCAACTACTTTTTTAGAATATTGTACTGGAACTCTTCTTTCAGCTTGTTGTACAAATACAACACCTGCTACTAAAACAATTGATCCTATTACGATTCCAATTGCAGTTAGTAAACCTATTGTACTAAATCCTGCTTCTGTTATCATTAAATTCCATAGTGTTGTTACTCCACTTGGAAGTCTTGATACTATTCCTATGAAAATAAGTAATGATATACCATTTCCAATTCCTTTTGATGTTATTTGCTCTCCTAACCACATTAATAGTGATGTACCAGCTACTAGACCTGTAACTACTAAAGCTCCTGTTAGGAAAGTATTGTCAACAAATATTCCTGCAGATTTATATGATAAATAAATTCCTATAGATTCTACTAGAGCTAACACTACAGTTAAAATCTTTGTATATTTATTTATTTTCTTTCTACCTTCTTCTCCACCTTCTTTAGTTAATTTTTCTAAAGATGGGATAATCATTGCTAACAATTGAATAACAATTGAAGCTGTGATGTATGGACTAATTGACATTGCGAAAACAGAAAATCTAGAAAAAGCTCCTCCTGAAATCATATCAATTAATCCTGCTATTCCATTATTGCTTCCCATTGCTTCATTTAATGCTATACTATTTATACCTGGAACAGTTATATAACATCCAAGTCTAAATACTACTATTAATAGCAATGTATATAATAATCTCTTTCTTACATCAGGTGTCTTTAATGCATTTTTTATAGTCTTAAACAATTAAATCACCTCAGCCTTTCCGCCTAAAGCTTCAATTTCTTCTTTAGCTTTCGCTGTAAATCTTTTAGCTTTAACATTTAATTTTTTCTCTAATTTTCCTGTTGCTAATATTACTATACCATCATTGATTTTTCCAATTATTCCTTCTTCTAATAATGTTTCAGCTGTAACATCTGTTGCTTTTGATTTATTTAACATTTTAAATGTTACTTCTGTATAAGTTTTTGCGTGAATATTAGTAAATCCTCTTTTTGGCAATCTTCTATATAATGGTGTTTGACCACCTTCAAATCCTCTTCTTACTCCTCCACCAGATCTAGCTTTTTGTCCTTTATGACCTCTACCTGATGTTTTACCATTTCCTGATGCCATTCCACGTCCTACTCTATTTCTTTTTACTTTTTTTACAGCTGGTTTTAATTCATCTAGTTTCATTTACGACTTGCACCTCCTTCTTTTATTATCAGGACACACTTTTTTCCTCTTAGTGTTTAACCCTTAATAAATTTTTCACTTTTATAGTATATCTTCTACTTTTTTACCTCTCTTTTTAGCTACAGACTCTATAGTTTGCATAGATTTCAACCCTTCAATTGTAGCATAAACAACGTTTCTTGGATTATTTGTTCCAATAACTTTTGTTCTTATATCTTTGTAACCTGCTAATTCTAATACTGGTCTAACACTTCCTCCTGCTATAACTCCAGTACCAACAGCAGCTGGCTTTAACATTACTTTTGCACTTCCAAAAGTTCCTACATATTCATGTGGTACAGTTGTTTCAACAATTGGTACTTCAACTAAATTCTTTTTAGCTTCTTGAATAGCTTTCTTAATAGCATCTGGAACTTCAGCAGCTTTACCATTTCCTACACCTACATGACCATTTTCGTCTCCTACTACTACTACAGCACTAAATCTAAAAGTTCTACCACCTTTAACAACTTTAGCAACTCTATTAATAGCAACAACTTTTTCTTTTAATTCGTTTTTTTCTTCCATAGGTTTTAGTTTTCCCTCCTTATTTTTATAATGTTTAATATATACAATCTTACTTATTTTGATTGTCTCTAATAACTATAATGTAACTTGCTTAACACAGCTATTAGAATTTTAATCCGCCTTCTCTTGCAGCTTCTGCTAATTCTTTAACTACACCATGATAAATGTATCCACCACGGTCAAAAACTACTGTTTCTATTTTTTTATCAGCTGCTCTTTTAGCAATTAAAGTTCCTACTTCTTTAGCAGCTTGTTTATTAGCATGTTTTGTTTTTACTTCTTTATCTAATGTTGAAGCTTGAACTAATGTATTTCCAGCTACATCATCTATAATTTGTACATATATATTGCTATTGCTTCTATATACACATAATCTCGGTCTTTCGCTTGTTCCAGATATTTTTCTTCTTACACGAATATGTCTTCTTGTTCTTTCCATTTTTCTATCTGTCTTTTTAACCATTTTTATTACTCCTTTCTTAAAAGTTACTTTTAAGGTTCTATTTATAAGGTATACAACCTAATTTTATATAACTCTATTTACCTGTCTTTCCTTCTTTACGTCTAATAACTTCTTCAGCATATTTGATACCTTTACCTCTATATACTTCAGGTGGCCTCTTAGTTCTAATAACCGCTGCTGTTTGACCAACTAATTCTTTATCAATTCCATTTACTATAATTGTATTTGGGTTTGGAACATCAAAAGTAATTCCTGCTGGCGCTTCAAAAATCACAGGGTGTGAATACCCTAAAGTTAAGTTTAAGTTATTTCCTTGTTTTGCAACTCTATAACCAACTCCATTTATTTGTAACTCTCTATTATATCCAGAAGTTACACCAATAATCATATTATTTATTAAAGTTCTTGTTAAACCATGTAAACTTCTATTAGCTGGTTCATCATTTTTTCTCATAACTTTAATTATATTTTCAGTCATTTCTAAAGAAATGTTTTTATGTATTTCTCTTTCTAATGTACCTTTTGGTCCTGTTACAGTAATCTTTTGTCCATCAATTTTAACTTGTACTTCTGATGGTACTGTAATTGGTTTATTTCCTATTCTTGACATTATAGTTTTCCCTCCTTCTATCTATTTTTCTACTCTTACTTTATTATATACTTATCTGTAATTTGATTTTATATATATTTAGCTTGATTACCAAACATAAGCTAATACTTCTCCACCAATTCCTAGTTCTCTTGCTTCTTTATCTGTTTTTAATCCTTTTGATGTAGAAATAATTGCAATACCTAATCCATTTAATACTTTTGGTAATTCATCTTTAGCTGCATATACTCTTAAACCTGGTTTACTAATTCTCTTTAAACCATCAATTACTCTTGTTCCTTTTTCGTCATATTTTAAAGTAATTCTTATTATTCCTTGAGTATCATCTTTTATTTCTTCAAAAGATTTTATATATCCTTCTTTGAATAAGATATCAGCGATTCCTAATTTTATATTTGAGCTAGGTATGTCTACTGTTTTATGTTTTGAACTATTTGCATTTCTAATTCTTGTTAACATATCTGCTATTGGATCTGTAATGTTCATTAATTACTTACCTCCTTTTCTTTCTTCTTCATATCATTTCTCTTAAAATCGATTTTCTTTTACCAGCTAGCTTTTTTCACACCTGGTATTTCTCCTTTATGTGCTAATTCTCTAAAACATACACGGCATATTCCATATTTTCTAATATATGCATGTGGTCTACCACATAATTTACATCTGTTATATTCTCTTGTTTTGTATTTTTGTGGTCTAGCTTGTTTTATTTTCATTGATTTTTTAGCCATATTTTATTTATCTCCTTCCTTAAAATCACTACTTTGAAGCGATACTATTAATCAATTTATGCTTTGAAAGGCATTCCCATTAAAGTTAATAATTCTTTAGCTTCTTCATCAGTTTTAGCTGTAGTTACAAATATAATATCCATACCTCTTAATTTATCAACTTTATCATATTCGATTTCAGGGAATATTAATTGTTCTTTTATACCCATAGAGTAATTTCCTCTACCATCAAAAGATTTATTTGAAACTCCTCTAAAATCTCTAACTCTTGGAAGTGCTACATTGAATAGTTTGTAAGCAAAATCATACATTTTATCTGCTCTTAAAGTTACTTTACATCCTATATTAACACCTTCTCTTAATTTAAATGCTGCTATTGATTTTTTAGCTTTTGTTACTATTGGTCTTTGACCTGTAATTTGTGCTAAATCATTCATTGCATTTTCTAAAGATTTAGGATTTTCTTTCAAATCACCTAAACCAATATTTATAACTATTTTATCAAGTTTTGGAACTTGCATAACTGATTTATATTCAAATTTTTTCATTAATGCTGGGATTACTTCTTTTTCATATTGTTCTCTTAATTTTTCCATTATATATTAATCCTCCTTTCTTATTTTTATTTTAGTTTAGCTCCGCATTTTTTACAAACACGAACTTTTTCATCTTTTTCTACACTATATCCTACTTTTGTAGCTTTTCCACATTTAGAGCATACTACATTAACTTTTGAACTTGGTATAGCGCATTCTACTGATATAATTCCGCTTTCTTCTCCTTGTTTTCTAGCTTTAACATGTTTTTTTCTAATATTAACGCCTTTAACAACGATTTTATCAGCTTTTGGTATAACTTCTAAAACTTCTCCTGTTTTACCTTTATCATTTCCAGATAAAACTTGCACATTGTCTCCTTTTTTTATTCTCATTTTAGGAATTTCCTCCTTTTCTTTGATATTTTCTTTTCTACTAGAACGAATTAGAATTAGTATATTGTTAGGCAAATTTTATAATTAATACCAGAGGCGTGTTTATACACTTTGAGGATTTAATTATAAAATTTAACAACTCAAGATGCTGATTATAATTTGTTCTTATAAAACTTCTGGAGCTAGAGATAATATTTTCATGTAATCTTTTTCTCTTAACTCTCTTGCAACTGGCCCGAAGATACGAGTTCCTTTTGGTGTTCCATCTTCTTTTATTATTACAGCTGCATTTTCATCAAATTTTATATATGAACCATCTGCTCTTCTTAATCCTTTTTTAGATCTTACTATAACAGCTTTTACAACATCACCTTTTTTAACAACTCCACCTGGTGTTGCTGATTTAACTGAAGCAACTATGATATCACCTATGTTAGATGTTTTTCTATATGATCCACCTAAACATCTGATACACATAATTTCTTTAGCTCCTGTGTTATCTGCTACTTTTAATCTTGTTTGTTGTTGTATCATTTTATGGTTACTCCTTTCTTATTCAATATTATTTTATGTCTGCTTTCTCCATAACTTCTACTACTCTCCATCTTTTATCTTTAGAAAGAGGTCTAGTTTCCATTACTTTTACTTTGTCTCCTATTTGGCAAACATTTTCTTCATCATGAGCTTTTAATTTATATGTTCTTTTTACAGTTTTTCCATAAACATTATGTCTAACACTTGTTTCAACAGCTACTACAACTGTTTTATCCATTTTGTTAGATGTTACAGTTCCAACCATAACTTTACGAAGATTTCTTTCTTCCATTTAGATTTCTCCTTTCGCTATTTTTTATTTATACATTCTTAGATTCAGCTATTTTTCTTTCTGTTAATACTGTATTTATTTTAGCTATATCTTTTTTTACTTCTTTTATTTTCATTGGATTATCTAATCCATTTGTAGCTAAACTAAATTTTAATTTGAATAATTCTGTTTTTAGTTCACCTAATTCTTTCTCTAAATCTGGTGAAGACATTTCTCTTATTTTATTTATCTTCATCATTTTCACCTACCTTTTCAGTTTCTCTTGCTACAAATTTTGTTTTATTAGGTAGTTTGTTCATAGCAAGTCTTAAGGCTTCTCTTGCAGTTTCTTCAGGTACACCAGCTATTTCAAACATAACTCTACCTGGTTTTACTACTGCTACCCAATATTCTGGAGCACCTTTACCTTTACCCATACGAGTACCGATTGGTTTTGCAGTTATTGGTTTGTCTGGGAATATTTTAATCCAAACTTTTCCACCTCTTTTTATATAACGAGTCATAGCAATACGGGCTGCTTCTATTTGGTTACCTGTGATTAATCCAGCTGTTACAGCTTGAATTCCATATTCACCATCTGTAACTTTATTACCTCTTGTTGCTTTTCCTCTCATTCTACCTTTTTGCATTTTTCTATGTTTTGTTCTTTTTGGCATTAATGGCATTATTCGTCTCCTCCTTCCACTTTCTTAGCTGGAAGAACTTCCCCTTTATATATCCAAACTTTTACACCGATTTTTCCATATGTTGTATCTGCTTCTGCAAATCCATAATCAATATCAGCTCTTAAAGTTTGTAGTGGTATATTTCCTTCTTTATAGAATTCAGTTCTAGCCATGTCAGCTCCACCTAATCTTCCAGATACTGCAGTTTTAATTCCTAAAGCACCTGCTTTCATAGATTTTTGCATACATTGTTTCATAGCTCTTCTGAATGAAATTCTTCTTTCTAATTGTCCAGCAATATTTTCTGCTACTAATTGAGCATCTGTATCGATGTTTTTAACTTCTACGATATTTAAGTTAACATCTTTTCCTATTAATTTTGCAAGCTCTGCTTTTACACTTTCTACTCCTGCTCCACCTTTTCCAATAACAATTCCTGGTTTAGCAGTATATAAGTTTACTTTTACAGCTTTTGCTGTTCTTTCTATTTCAATTTTAGAAATTCCAGCAAGATATAATTTTTTCTTTAAAAATTTACGGATTTTTTGGTCTTCTACTAAATAATCTGCAAAATTTTTAGAATCTGCATACCATTTAGAGTTCCAATCTTTAATTATACCAACTCTTACACCTGTTGGATGTACTTTTTGTCCCATTTTAAATGAGTCCTCCTTTCCTATTTGTCATCTCTTAATACTATTGTTATATGACTTGTTCTTTTTCTAATTCTTACTGCTGAACCTTTTGCAGCTGGTCTAATTCTTTTTAATGTTGGACCTTGGTTTGCATAGATTTCAGCAACATATAAATTTTCATGTTTCATATCATGATTGTTTTCAGCATTTGCAATTGCTGATTTTAATAATTTTTCTATTAATTCTGAAGATGCTTTTGGTGTGAATTTAACTATTGCTAAAGCTTCATCAACATTTTTTCCTCTTATTAAATCTGCTACTATTTTAACTTTTCTAGCTGAAATTCTTGCAAATTTAAGAGTTGCTCTAGCTTCGTTTATAACTGCTGTTTCTTTCTCTTGCACTTTATTTACCTCCTTTTAGTAAGTAATTTTATTTTTCTCTTTTATTTATTTCTTTGTTTTCTTGTCTCCTGCATGCCCTTTATATGTTCTTGTAGGAGCAAATTCACCTAATTTATGGCCTATCATTTCTTCTGCTATATAGATTGGAACATGTTTTCTTCCATCATGTACAGCTATTGTATGGCCAACCATTTGTGGATATATTGTTGAAGCTCTTGACCATGTTTTTAAAACTTCTTTACTTCCTGTTTCATTCATAGCTTCAATTCTTTTTAATAGTTTCTCTTGTACAAATGGCTTTTTCTTGCTTGATCTTGACATATTAAAATGTCCTCCTTTCCAGAGTTTTATTTTATTATTACTTCAACGGATTTCTCCGTCCTACAAATTAGAATATATATCATTCTAATTTTATAGGAACTATTTTCTTCTCTTAACAATAAATTTATTAGATTGTTTCTTTTTATTTCTTGTTTTATATCCAAGAGCTGGTTTACCCCAAGGTGTCATTGGTCCTGCGTGTCCTACTGGAGCTCTACCTTCACCACCACCATGTGGGTGATCTACTGGGTTCATTACAGAACCTCTAACTGTTGGTCTAATTCCCATATGTCTTTTTCTACCTGCTTTACCAATCTTAACATTTTCATGGTCGCTGTTTCCTATTACACCAATTGTAGCTCTACATTTAGCTAAAATCAGTCTCATTTCACCAGATGGAAGTCTTACATGTGCATATTTTCCTTCTTTAGCCATTAATTGTGCACTTTGACCTGCAGCTTTAACTAACTTTCCACCTTGTTTTGGATTTAATTCAATATTGTGGATTAAAGTACCTACTGGAATTGAAGTAATTGGCATACAGTTACCTGGTTTAATATCAACTGCTTCTCCTGATATTACTTTATCTCCATCTGTTAATCCTTGTGGAGCTAATATATATGCTTTTTCTCCATCTTCATATTGAATTAAAGCGATGTTAGCACTTCTGTTTGGATCATATTCGATACCAATTACAGTTGCTTCCATATTATCCTTTATTCTTTTAAAATCAATAATTCTATATTTTTGTCTGTTTCCACCACCTTGGTGTCTTACTGTAATTCTACCATATGAGTTTCTTCCTGCATTTTTCTTTTTCTTTGCAAGTAATGATTTTTCAGGAGTTTTCTTTGTTACTTCTGCAAAATCAGAAACTGTCATATTTCTTCTTGATGGTGTATATGGTTTAAAATGTTTCATTGCCATTTTCTTTTTCTCTCCTTTTCTTCTTTAATGGATTTTTTCCTGCTCCATTTGCAGATATTCTTTATTATCCGGGTTCTTTCCCGATATTTACTTTTCAACTATGCTCCCATAAATTCATCAATTGAATCTTTGAATTTCTTTGTAGCTTTAGTTTCTTTTCCACCTTTAGCTAAGTATGTTGCTTCACCTGGATTTGTATCTATAGTTACTATAGCTTTTTTCCAATCTGAAGTTTTACCTACATGGTATCCTACTCTTTTTTTCTTTCCATTTACATTCATAGTGTTTACTTTTAATACTTTTACTTCAAAAAGTTTTTCAACAGCTTTTGCTATTTCAACTTTTGTTGCTTTTTTATTTACTTTGAAAGTATATTTACCTTCTTGTAATTTATTATTACTTTTTTCAGTAACAATTGGTGCAATTATTATTTCTTCTGGTAACATTATGCGTACACCTCCTCTAATTTTTTAACAGTATCTACTGGTAAAATTAGATTTGTATATTTTAATAAATCAAATACGTTAATGTTGTTAGCTGTAATTGTTTTAACTCCTTCAATATTTCTTGCAGACATTAAAACATTCTTATTATTTTCTGGAACAACTATTAATGTTTTTCCTTCAACTTTTAATGCTGATAAAGCATTTACCATTGATTTTGTTTTGATTTCTTTTAATTCTAATTTATCAACTACTGTTAATTCTTTTTCTAATACTTTAGAACTTAATATTGACTTAATAGCAAGTCTTCTTTCTTTTTTATTTACTGTATATTTGTATGAACGAGGTTTTGGACCTAAAGCTATACCACCTTTAATCCATTGTGGAGCTCTAATACTTCCTTGTCTTGCTCTACCTGTTCCTTTTTGTCTCCATGGTTTTCTTCCACCACCACGAACTTCTGCTCTTGTTTTTGTACTTTGTGTACCTTGTCTTTGATTAGCTAAATAATTAACTAATACAGCGTGAACTATATTTTCATTTGGTTCAATTCCAAATACATTATCAGCTAATTCTATATCACTTACTTTTTTACCTTTTATATCATATACGTCTACTTTTGGCATGATCTAATTTCCTCCTTCCTATTATTTACTAGCCTTTACAGCTGATTTTACTTTAAGGATAGCTCCTTTTGGTCCTGGAACACTTCCTTTTACTAATATTACGTTTTTATCCATATCTACTTTTACAACATCTAAGTTTTGTATTGTAACTGTAACTCTTCCCATATGTCCTGGTAACTTTTTACCTTTAAATACTCTACCTGGTGTTGATGTAGATCCCATTGAACCTGGTCTTCTATGATACATAGACCCATGCCCCATTGGTCCTCTATGTTGTCCATGTCTTTTAATAACACCTTGGAATCCTTTTCCTTTTGATGTTCCTTGAACATCTATTTTTTCTCCAGCTTCAAAGATATCTGCTTTAACTTCATCTCCAACTTTGTAACCTTCAATTGAATCTAATCTAAATTCCCTTAAATGTTTTTTGTTAGATAATTTTGCTTTTGCAAAATGTCCTGCTTCTGGTTTATTGATATGTTTATCTTTAACTTCTCCATACCCTAATTGTATTGCATTGTAACCATCAGTTTCTACAGTTTTAACTTGAGCTACAATATTTCCTTCTGTTTCGATAACTGTTACAGGAATTACATTTCCTTTTTCATCGAAAATCTGAGTCATACCGATTTTTTTTCCGATAATTCCTTTTTTCATTGTTTATTTCCTCCTAACTATTGGCTGATATTTAAATTGCATTTGAATAAAATGTATACCAGCTTGGTTTTGTTGCTACAATATATGTAGTCTTTTTCTTCTTAATAAAATTATAGTTTGATTTCTATATCAACACCAGCTGGTAATTCTAATTTCATTAGACTGTCAACTGTTTTTTGTGTTGGATAAAGAATATCAATAACTCTTTTATGTGTTCTCATTTCGAATTGTTCTCTTGAATCTTTATATTTATGTGGAGAACGTAAGATTGTTACTATTTCTTTTTGTGTTGGTAATGGAATAGGACCTGAAACCTTTGCTCCTGTTTTTTTAGCAGTATCTACTATCTTTTCAGCAGACTGATCTAAAACTACATGGTCATATGCTTTTAGTCTTATTCTAATTTTTTCACTTGTTGCTACTGTGTTTGCCATTGTAATTTTCCCTCCTTTTAAAATTTATTTTTTTGCTGTGATAGCTATTATTAGCTACCCAAATTACCGTGGCAAGTTAAAACGCACTCTGGTGTTTTGAATATCACCTATATAAAAACCCAAAATATGCATGATAATTCTGGGATAAGTGCTATTTTTATAAAACTTACCGCCTGGTCTTTGCCATGACATACTCCACTGAAGTTCCCTCCATCACTACGGAAATGTAGAATGTAGCCACATTCAGCTTCAACGCTAAACTCATGCTTAAATATTATACAATGCTTTTATCCCTATGTCAACAGTTTTTTGGATTTTTTTAGTTTTATAACAAAATTTTACTAGTTTTTTTCTGTAATATTACAAATATTTATCATAAAAAATGCCAATATAATTTACTATATTGACATATAAATATAATTATTCATTAATTATTTTATCAATTGATGTTTTTCTCATTTCTTTTATTAACTTACAACTATTATCTAATTTAGCTTGTTCTTCCTCATTTAAATCTATATCTAACAATTCTCGTACTCCATTACTATTAATTACAGCTGGTACACCAATATATATATCATCTTGTCCATATTGATTTTCTAAATATGTGGATACTGTTAATATTGAGTTTTCATCATCTAATATAGCTCTAACCAACCTATTTAGTGCCATACCAATTCCATAGTAGGTTGCTTTTTTCTTTTCTATTATTTCATAGGCAGCTTCTACAACTCCTCTATGTATTTTCACTAAATCTTCCATTGGATAGTTATTATCCTTCATTATATCTTTTATTTTCTTACATCCTACATAAGCATGTTCCCATGGTACAAATGAAGAATCTCCATGTTCTCCCATAATATAAGCATGAATGTTTTTACTAGATAATTTTAAATAATCAGCCATTAAATAGCGAAGTCTAGCTGTATCTAGTACTGTCCCTGATCCTATAACTCTATTTTTAGGAAGTCCTGAAACTTGTGATACAACATATGACATTAAATCAACAGGATTACTTGCTACAATTATGATTCCGTCAAATCCACTCTCCATTATATTTCTAGTTATTTGTTTCATTATTTTAGTATTAACTTCTGCAAGTTCTAATCTTGTTTGACCTGGTTTCTGAGCAATCCCTGCAGTGATTACTACTATTTGAGCATCTTTACAATCAGAATAATCTCCAGCTTTTATTTTCATTTTTTGTGGCGCATAAGGAAGTCCATGAGATAAATCCATTTCTTCTCCTATTGTTTTATCTTTATCTATATCAATTAAAATAAGTTCATTTATTCCACCTCTATTTAGCATAGAATATGCCATACTCATTCCAACAAATCCAGTTCCAATTAAAACAATTTTACCTTTTTTCATATAATCACTCCTCATCTTCTTTTATAAGGTTAGCACCTGTTTTATTTTAATATTATACCACCACTTTATAATATTTAAAAGTTTTTATCTAATTTTATTTTACTTTTTTTGTAAACTGTGATATAATTTGAAAAAATCAAAGTAAGGAGTGCTATTTATGAGTTCAAGTTCAGATAATGCTACTACTTTGGCAGAAAATAAGGTTTTAATCTTATATATATTAAATCTAATAAATAATGATATAAGACAAGATGATTTATTTAAAATAATAACTTCAATTAATAATATAAATTATTTTTATTTTAAACAAGTTTTAACAGATTTAATAGATTCAAAGTTAGTAGGTTCACATACAAAAGAAGAAGAACCATTAATCAAGATTACCTCTGAAGGAAAAAATGCATATATTCTTACAAAAGACGTATTACCAGGAATAATGAAATTAAAGGCAGACAATATTTTTGAAAAAGAATTCGCTAGTATAGAAGAAGAGTCTTCTGTTATTGCTGAATTCATTCCTAAAAGCGAGAATAATTATACTATAAAATGTAAAATTGTAGAAAATAATGAAACAATATTTGAAGTAAAAACTTTTGCAGGTTCCAGAGAACGAGCAAAGCGTATTGTGGATAATTGGAATAAAAATGCTACTAATATTTATCCACAAATTTTGAATATATTATTAAATGATAAAAAAAGCTAATATAAAAAATTATGAACTGAACCCAAAAAGTTAGACACTTTTTGATTAAGTTTATATTAGGCAAC
>CAQRYF010000012.1 GCA_948875265.1 uncultured Clostridia bacterium | reverse complement strand
GAGTTTTTAAAATATGATAATATAGAAAGGTCAAAGTATGATAGAAGAGTAAAAAGAACGAAGATATATTATACAGACCCATATAGTTCGTGGCAAAAAGGAATGAATGAGAACTGCAATGGAATATTAAGAAGATTTATACCAAAAGGAACAGATTTAAATAAAATAAGCAAATATAAACTAGAAATAATATTAGAAAAGATAAATGGAAAGCCAAGAGAAATATTAAATTATACATCAGCAGAAGAGATGTTTAATAAAGAAATAGATAAAATAAAAAACGCAGCTTAATTTATAAAAATATATATTAGGTTTTTGTTGCAATAGAATTTTGAATGGACAAATTAAAAAAAATGTAAAAAAATTTAAGAAAGGTATTGACAAGTAAATAAAAAATTAGTATAATAAATCTCGTCGAAAGGACATGGTCGCATAGCTCAGATGGGAGAGCATCTGCCTTACAAGCAGGGGGTCATAGGTTCGAGCCCTATTGCGACCACCATGTTTTTTACGGCCCGGTAGTTCAGTTGGTTAGAACGCTAGCCTGTCACGCTAGAGGTCGACGGTTCGAGCCCGTTCCGGGTCGCCATTTTTTTATATAAAAGGATGGCATAAAGTATAGCAGGGTTTTAATATGCCTTTATAGCTCAGTTGGTAGAGCAAAGGACTGAAAATCAACAGTTCGCTTATATGCCTTTATAGCTCAGTTGGTAGAGCAAAGGACTGAAAATCCTTGTGTCCCTGGTTCGATTCCAGGTGAAGGCACCAAACAAAAAAGCGAACAGAAAATTACCAAGTTTTCTGTAACATCTAAAAAAATATCTAAAAAATTTGAAATTGGAGTAGTTTTTAGGCGACTACTTCTTTTTCATTCTTTATAGAAAGTATATTAGATATTGCAATACCACTTTGTTCCATACTACTACTATCTAAATGTGCATAAATATTCGCAGTAGTGTTATAATTAGAATGTCCTAGCCATACTTGAATTTGTTTCATATTGATTCCTTCAGCAAGTAATAAACTTGCACAAGTATGTCTTAAATCGTGAAAACGAATTATTCTTAAACCATTCTTTTTTAATAATTTTGTAAAAGCATGTGATACATAATCGGGATTTAATAAAGTTCCCATATTATCTACACATATATAATCTAAATATTCTTGATTATAACTATTACCACAAATTATTTTATTTTGTTCTTGTTTTTCTTTTAGTTCTAATAAGTAGTTTTCAACTACTGGTAACAAAGGCAAAGTTCTTGTGCTAGATTTTGTTTTAGTTTTATCTTTTTTTACTAACTTATTAGAATGATTAGAACTTATTTGTGTTACTGTATGATTTATTAGTATAGTTTTATTTGTAAAATCTATTGCACTCCATTTTAAACCAACAACTTCACTTCTTCTTAATCCATAAAAACAACTTAAAATAATTGGTGTTTCTAGTTTTGTATTTTCAATTGTTTTTAAGAGTTTTAATATTTCTTCACTTGTATAATGCTTTGCATTATATGGAACAATTTTTGGTAATTCTACTTTATCAGCAGGATTAGAAATAATTACATCTGTTTTTACTGCATATTGTAAAGCCTTTCTAATATTTGCGTGATAATGCTTAACAGTATTCCCAGAAAGTTTGTTGTCAATTAAATATTGGTAAAAATCTTGAATATCTTGTGCTTTTATATTTTGCAATATTACTTTTTTATTTTCAAAATAAGTTGTCATTCTTCCATTTATTAGTTTTTCATAACCACAATAAGTTGTTTCTTCAACAGATGACTTAATTATCTTTAGCCACTTTTTCATAAAATCTATAAATAGTATATTTTCATTATCAATATTATTACTATTGATTTCTTCTTGAAATTTAGACCTAATGTTTTCTAACTCATTTTCTGCCTTTTTCTTATTTCCTTTTACTGCTTTTACTTTAGTAGAAACCCATTTTGTTTTCCATTTTCCATCTTTCTTAAAACTCAAAACTGCTTGATATATTTTATTTTTAATTTGTAAGCTACCTGTTACTTCTATCATAATTAACTCCTTTCGCTCCTATAACAGTTTAAATTTAACTTACTATTGATATTTTAGATAATACCATGAAAGTAAATTAATGTCTAGTTGTGTTATATTTCATTTTGATTTGTTAGATAAGCTATAACATTTCTTTTTGGTATTTTGTATTGTCTACCAACTTTTAGTGCTTGAATAGTTTGATTTCTTACTAATCTATAAGCAAGAGTTATGCCAATTCCAAGCATTTCTTTTAACTGATTAATGTCGACTAAATCTGGATATGAAGTAAACATCATCTCATAATTTTCTTTAATAGTACCCATGTTGTAAGTCCTCCTTCCCTTAAAATTCACAATAAAAAAGACCTATTAAGCAATCTTAATAAAGCCTGTTAATAACTATAAACATATCTATTTTTACATTTTTGTGTTGGTACTTTGATATTCATATTTATTGTTTTTGGAATATCAGCTCCAACATTTAATTTTCTATCTATACTTAAATTACCTTTGCTATTAGTGTGATATATGCTAGTCCATTTTGCAAGATCATAGTCTGACATAGTATTGTTATTATAAGATAATTCCATTGAATCTTGCTTTTGTTGTGCTAACATTTGCTCATAACTGTTATCATCTTTCTTTGGTCTATCATAAGTTTTAAAATATTCTTGTAAATAAACTTTTCTATTTTCAGCATTTGTTTTTTTGCGAGATTCTTTTTCTTCTTTGTTTCTTTTGTCAGTTTTTACAACTTTTGAAACATAAGGACAGCTTTTTCCAACTATTTTGGCAATTTCATTTTGTTTTAGATGTTTATTATAATATAAGTCTAAAATCTGTTTTTTGGTATCCAATTTTTCTTTTTCCTCCTATAGTTAATTTTTTGTTTGCATTATTTTAAATACAATTCGCCTATTGACATTATCTAATATATGTTGTATTATTATATTGTGAGAAACACATAAAATATATTAGATATTGTTATTATACTATCATATTTTATAGTTGTCAATACAATTATTAAATGTTTTTAATAATTTCTCACATAATAATATAATAAGGGGAAATAGAAATGAGAGAACTACCACAAAATAAGTTCTTTGAAGGATTTTATATTTGGTTTGATAAAGAAAAAAAAGAGGAATATTATGGAACACCTTTATATTTATATAATGTAGATACAAAAGTAGATACCGAAAAAAGACAAGTAAAACTATTTTTAAAGAAAACAAAATTTGATGGCTTAAAATATCCAGGTATTTTATATTTTCCATATACAGAAAATTTTGGTACAATGCTTATGATGTTTTTAAATGCAGACTTTTCTAATTTTGAAAAAGCATATAAAACATTCTTCTATGCTTATGGTTTTGAACTATTAAAAGAATATGTACCATATAAAGAATTAGAAGATACCTATACATCAGAAAAGAAAATGCTTGATATTATGAAAAGAGTATTTGAAGATAGTTCTTATGAACTAATCGAAATGCAAGAAAATTTTAGAAAATGTGTAGATCAAGTTTATAATCTTAATGGAGTAAAAGGATTAGAAGAAGCAAGTGCAAATTCAAAGTTTATAGCAAATATAATCAAACACGAAAGTGATGTATATAGATATTCTAGTAAAATTGAAGTATTTTTAGATAGCTATGCAAGTAAAGATAATGACTACCACGAAGAAAGTTACAAAAGTTTAGTAGAAAAATTAGAAAATGATACATTATCTATCAAAAAGCATAACATTTATACAAGTGAAAAATTAAGCAATATCTTATATGTAGTATTAGAACAAATAGTACAAGCACCAAATTTACCGATAAAACAATGTCAAAATTGTGGTAAATACTTTATACCTAGTTCAAGACAAGATGAAGTATATTGCGAATTTCCAGATGAAAAAGGAAAGACTTGTAAAGAAAAAGGTGCATTAGAAACTTATAAAAAGAATTTAGAAAATGTACCTGCCTTATTAGAATATAGAAGAAGTTATCAAAAGAAAATTATGATAGTTTCAAGAAATAAAGAAAACAAACAATTAAAGAAAGATTTTGATAAATGGAAAAAAGAAGCACAAGCAAAAATTAAACTATTCAAACAGGGTAAATTAGAAGAAGAAAAACTATATAATTGGATGCTTGAAAATAAATAGGAAATAATATCAATAATATGTAGTATATTTTCAAAATAAATGCTATAATATGAATATAATTAAGAAAGGAACAAGAGAATATGGATAATATAAATTTAATGGAATATTGGGAAAATAGTAGTGATGAAGATTATAATGTAATGAATGTATTATATAGTAATAAGAAAAATAGTTATTCTCTATTTTTCGGACATTTAGTGATAGAGAAATTATTAAAAGGTTTATATGCTAAAAACAACAAAGAAAATCCTTATGCTATAAAATCTCATAACTTATTGGCACTTGCAGAAAAATGTAATTTAGAATTAACTGATGAGCAAGTCGAAAAATTACAAATAATTACACAATTCAATATAAGTGCAAGATATGATGATTACAAAGAAACATTTAATCAAAAATGCACAGATGATTATACATATGAACAAATAAAAAACATTGAGGAGGTACGAACATGGTTGAAAAGTCTATTAACACAGGAATAATGGAATCAATACAAAAATACATTGAAAAAATAAGTGAACATTATAAAATTGAAGCAATCATCTTGTTTGGATCGTATGCAAAAGGAACAGAGAACGAAGATAGCGATATAGATATAGCAATAATTTCAAGTGATTTTAGCGATATTATTGAAGATGGAGCAAAATTAATAGGATTAACTTGGAAAATTGATACTAGAATAGAGCCACACCCAATAACAACAGAAGATTTTGAAAAGATTTCAAATCCTTTTGTGAAAGAAGTTGTAGATACTGGAATAAAAGTAGCCTAAAGTATACAAAAAGCAGTTCCAATCAAGGAACTGCTTTTTGCTGTTAAAACTTTTCGTAGACTGACACATTATTTTCTTTACACCATTTTATAAATTCTGCTTTTTCGGTTTCCCTGAAATCTTTTCGTGAGTATTCCTCATATTTCCATTGCTTGTAAAGTTTGAATTCATAAAGCTTAATAAAATCTTCATACCTTTCAGATTGACGCATATTACTATCATAGATATAGCCATTTCTTAAAATAACAGCATGAGCATAATAATTGTGTCCATCTTCAAAAGGTTCTTCTATTGCTCCCCAAATAAGAGTGGAATCTCTTATAATCCTAGCAATTTCTAAAGAATAAAAGTAACAACAATGATGACACTCGTCACATAACAAATCATTGTATAAACCAATGTCATGTTGTTTAATTGCTTTCCATTCTTTTCTTCCTAAAGCTTTACCATTCGTACTTATAAACTTCTTAATAAAATGCTCCATTTCAAGTGTTCTTATTTGTGCTGGTGTTCTTGTTCCACAGGTATTAAATTTAATCATATTTTTATATTCTCTCAATTCAAGATAAAGTAATACCATACTTACATTAATAAATCCCAGCCCATATATTTTAGGCTTAATGAATATGATCCAAGTAATTCCAATTACACCAAAAATAATTGCACCTATAATTCTCCGTAATTGAAGCAAAGTAAAAAGTCCGCAATGCCATTTATAGAGCTTGTAAAAAATTTTTGTCTCCTCTGTATAAATTTTGTCATGGTAAAAGTGTTGCATTACTAATTTTAACATTGTTTTTTCCTCCAAATAATTATTTTTAGATTTAATATATAAATTGCACTTGGCAAAAAATAATGTATCATCTTAATTATACTATATTTTACATAAAATAGCAAACTTGTACATTTTACACTATTAGATATTTAAAATATTTGACATTTCTAAAATATCTGTGTATAATAAATATAGGAAATGATAAATCCACAAACGTGGTTTTGCCGAATAGATTTGAAAAAACTCACACCTAACTCGCCAAAGTTACAGATGTGAGCTTTTTTTATTTATGTAGTTGCTTATCAACCCAGTTCTTATACAGAACTGCTGTCAAGGCAACGTTTAATGTTAAAGATAACATTAATGATATTATAAAAAATAGTATTACTTTAACCATAAACATCACCACCTCTCCTACGATAATTCGTATAATTGGTGGCAAAACCACATCTGTTTATTATCATTTCCTATGTTTCATAGTATAGCATAATATTAATAGTAAAGCAATAGAAAAAGAACAAATTTTTGCAAAAGTTTTTCTAATATATCATTTGATTTTTATAAAATAATTTGGTAATCTATATATAAATTGATTGGTATTTGTATCAATCGTTAGGAGAGCCAAAAAAGTTATAGATAACTAAGTCAACAGCACCAAACAATAAACCACTGTCAAAATTTTGATTTTGCTACAGTGGTTTTATTTTTTCAGATTTCAATAAAAATATTATAAAAACATTTCATACATATTATTTTTATGTAACATAATTATTAAAAAATTGAATTATAAAAGCATATATGATATTTTTGTATAAAATATGAGGCATTGAAAAATGAAAAGATTTATATAGATTAATTTATTTAGCAGCTAGAGGTACATTAGGCAATTATTAAAATAAGATGTAAATTAGAAAACAACAAGTATAAATAAAAAAAGAAGAGGAGAAAGACATTTGTCAGTCTCCTCATTCTAGATAAGAAATGATTGATTTTTAAAAAGATTCTCTAACAGATTTAGCAGTTACAAAATCAGGGCAAGTCAATGTTACAGTTCTGTTAGTATCAGATACTGTTGCAGTAGCCTTAACGCCCTTTGCTAATGTGAATAACTGTTCTTCATACATATGCAAATAAGGCTCTTCAGCGTTTATTTTGAATGTAATAATTCGCCCATAATTTGGTTCAATCATCCTTACTACCTCATGCGAATCCCGAAGATTTCTTCTTATCTCAGCCTCTGCGTGAGAAATTTTTCGTCCTTCATTAAATCCTTGCTTAATTGCAGAAAAAAATCCCATAAGCTTTACCTCCTATTGAATTATTTGAATTTGCTTAGGTATATAGATATAAAATTATCCAAATAAAATATATCATATTTTTATCTATTACGCAAATTGTTGAGATTATACTTCTTATATAAAATTATTTACATATTAAGTAAAACATGGTATAATATTTTACATAACACTTAAATTTTTATAAGTTAAATGTGGAGGTATATACATTATGAGACAAACAACGAACTATGGAAAAAATCATGCCTATTTTTTGGTAAATGACAAATTAGCAGAAAAAATTGTAATGGGATTTTGTGATGATTTTATGGTGGAGCGGAACGATGATGAAAGTTTTATTTTCATTGCTTATCATGTAAGTGGAGAAAATGTTCTTCTTCATTTTAAATGCATTGATAATGAAACTGATTTTGATTCAGCTATTCAGTTGATTAAAACTGATATCCAAAAAGGGAAATTGCACGCTAATGATAAAGAATTGAAAAAGGCATTGAAAGATCCACATGTTACAACTGCAAGAATTCTTCTGGATTATATAAAAACAGAAGAACAACTAAACTTGTAGTAAAAAAAGAACAAATTGATTGGTAAATATCATATCGATTTGTTCTTTTTCTATTTTAATTTATTTATCTTTATCAACTTTTACATTATCACCATAACGTTTAACCTTTTGAGTAGTGGTTTTTTCAAACTCTTTATCACGAATAACAAAACTCTTAATATGTTTATAATTTGGTAATTTTTTATTAACACTAGAAACAGCATCAGAAATTAGTTTGTTAATTTCTTCTTTTGTAGGCATTGAACCTTTTAGATATTCTTTAATGGCTTCAATATTTGGATATATTTGAGCATTAATATAAGTTTCATCATCATTTTCCTTTTGAATTCCAAGAACCAAAGATTCAGAAATTAAAGGATTATCATTCAAATAATATTCAACTTCTTCAGGATAGATATTTTTACCATTTTTAGTTACAATAACACTTTTACATCTACCAGTAATATATAAGTAACCATTTTCATCAATCTTTCCTAAATCTCCAGTATGAAACCAACCATCTTTTAAAGCTTTACGAGTTTCCTTCTCATTCTCATAATATCCAAGCATAACATTAGGACCTTTTACAATAATTTCTCCAACACCTTCACTATTTGGATTGTCAATTTTATATTCTACATTAGGAATAGGAAGGCCAGCACTATCGTCTTTTTGGAAAAAGTCGGTATTTCCAGCAACTAATGGAGCACACTCTGTTAAACCATAACCTTGAAGTACATTTAATTTTAAACTACGAAAATCTGCAACAATATTAGGATTAGGAGCAGCTGCACCAACGATAAAGACACGAAGTCTTCCACCTAAAGTATTTTTTACTTTTGTTCTTACAATACTTTTCATATAGAAAGGTAAATCAGAATAAGGATTTTCGTTTTTCTTTACATATTTTTCAGGTAAAGATTTATTCATATTTTTTACAATATTTTTGTGTAGATTTTCTAACAATAAAGGAACACAAAGTATAACAGAAGGATGAAATTCTTGCATATTTTTAGCTATATATCTTAAACCTTCACAATGAGCAATGCTTGCACCACTATAGATAGGCAATAAGAAACCTATAGTACATTCATAAGTATGATGCAGTGGTAATATAGAGAAGAATAAATCGCTTCTTTTAACTTTTACAATTCCATATATGGAAGTAATATTAGAACAGATATTTTTTTGAGATAGACATACTCCTTTGGCATTTCCTGTAGTTCCAGATGTAAATAATAAAATACGTAATTCATCTGGGTTTATTGTGATTTTATCAAATTCTTCATAACCTGCTAAATATAGTTTTTTACCTTCATTTAATAAATTATCAAAAGAATTAGGGTCTTCTATTTTATCAAAGCTAGAGAAAATAGTATCTGGATTTTCAACTTTTGAGATATCATCTAATACAGAGTCTAGGTTTTTATCATCTCCTAAAATACAAACACTATTTGAGACATTCATAAAATTAATAACATCATCTGTATGCAATTCTTTATCTATAGGAACTACTATACCAACAATGCTTGCTGCTAGATATGATACACACCATTTATAACTATTTTTACCAACAACAGCTATTCTCTTATTTAAGAATCCTTTTTTAATAAGGCTTGTACCAATATATACAACATCATTTTTGAATTGTTCATAAGTTATTGAAATAATATTGTCATTATCATCTTTCAATTTAAAAGCTGTTCTAGATTTATATATGTCGGCAGACCTATATAGCATATCTTTAAAATTTGTTACTTCCTCTGTTTTATGATACTTATTTTTTAACTGTTCTGCTACTGTGAGATTTTTTTTCATTTTTATTTTCCTCCTATTTATATCTATAAAATGTGTAATTTACATCATTTTTTAATGTTATATTTCCTTCATAAATTGATTTGTCCTGTGATTCTAAAGGGATATCTATATGTACTGTACATTTGAATTTTTCTTCTAAATTATTTGTAATGTTAATATCAAAAGAAAGATTGCAAGAAATAGAATTTAATGGAACATTACATCTTTTTAAAAGTGAGCCATCATATGTTATTGGGGATGAAGTGTCAGTTATAGTATAGTCAGATTTTATATTATTATTAACATAGCTAAGAGTAATAGGGTTAGCTAAATTATTATATAATACAGGTGTATTTAAATTTGCTTCATCATTAGAAGTTACATCAAATTCCAACTTATCTGTAATTAAATTTTCATCAACAATATCACTTTTAGCAAAATTATTAATACTTTTAAAATACATTTTTGGTTCTCCAATTGAAGGTGTATTATTGAATTTGATATTATCAATATAAACCTTTTTAAAAGTATTTTTCATATTATTTTCATCTGATGAATTTGAGATGAAAAGTGCTATATCTGTATATTGATATAAATTTTCTATAGTGAAATTTGTTAATGAACTAGTTTTATTTTTTGCATCACAATTACTAAAAAGTACAATTTTATTTATTTTAAAAATAATATTTTCATTTTTATTAGCAAAAGATAAAATATCATTTTCAAAATTTCTTTTTAATACATACTTATTAAAAAGCAAAAATGCAAGAAAAAATACTACAATAAATAAAATTATAGTTATAATTGTTAAAATTAATTTTTTCTTATCCATTAATTCCTCCTTTGTAAGATATTTATATAATAGTATAAAAAACAAATAAAATCAATAGGTAGAATGTGAAGTGTGATAATTTCCATAAATTTAAATTGACAAAAAAAGACTAAAAAGGTAAAATTATATTAGGTGATATTATGAAATCAAAAGAAAAAACAAAAAAGCATATAAAATTCACACTAAAAAATTTAATATGTTTTTTAGCTTTTGTTCTTATTATATTATATTCAATTATATTTTATAACTTCTATTTTGTGAAAAATAATGTATATGCATATTCTAAAGAAACTAGTAGCAATATAGAAGAATTCAAGGTAAGTAACGCCAACAAAATAGATATACAAGAAATTATAAATACTAATACAAATGATGGAGAAAAAGAAGAATATAATACAGAAGAAATAGATTTAGAATATATAACTAAATATAAAACAAATGCAACCTTGCCAAAAGGTACAATTCAAGTTGTACAAGAAGGAAGAGAAGGCAAACAAGAGGTAACCAAGAAAAAAACATATAAAAATGATGAGTTAATATTAGAAGAGCAAATTGGTAGTAAAGTTACAAAAGCTTCTATTAATAAAATAGTAGAAATAGGAACAGGAAATAAATCTAGTAATTATAAAGTTAAAGTGGGAGATATTTTATATGTAACTTCAGATAGATTATCAGTAATGGTAGAACCAAATGAGCAATCACAAAAAGTTGCAACTTTATCAAAGTTCAATCAATTAAAAGTAATAGAAATTAGTGGAGAGTGGTACAGGATATCTTGTGGAAGTACAATAGGATATGTAAAATCTGAAAGTACTACATATATAAACCCAAATAGTAAATATGAAGAACAGCAAAATACAACAACAGCTAAAAGTAAAACTCAATTAAATTCTAAATTAAGTTTTGACATGGCTTTAAATAAACCAAGTGGATTAACATTAGAACAATTTAAAAAAGTATTAACAGATAGTAAAGATAAAAATAAGATTTTTGAGAGTAATAGTGATTATTTTTATTATATAGAAAAACAATACAATATAAATGGACTTTTTGTTGCAGCTGTAGGAATTCATGAGAGTAATTGGGGAACTTCAAAAATTGCAAGAGAAAAAAATAATCTATTTGGATATGGGGCATATGATTCAAACCCATATAATGGAGCTTATACTTTCTCAGATTATTCAGAATGTATAGATCTAATTTCAAGAGTATTTGTAAAATATTATTTAAATCCTAAAGGGACAAGTATATATGGAGGAGAAAAAGCAGCTGGTACATATTATAATGGAGCAACATTAAGTGGAGTAAATACCAGATATGCAACAGATAAAAACTGGGCAAATGCAGTATATAATAATATGAAATATTTATATAATAAATTGTAAAAAATTCTTGCTATTTTTTACAATTTATTGTATGATATAAAAGTATAATGATTATAAGGAATATTTTGCCAAAAACATGACTTAGAAAGGGGCACAATTAGATGAAAAAAATAGTAGCGGTTGTTACAATATTAATGTTAATAGCTGGAATGTTTTTAATTACTAATAAAACATATGCAGTAGAAAAAGCAATTGATGAAGCAACAGAAAGTAAAATAATTGAATTAAAAGATAATGCGTCTAATTCGCTAGAAGATTACAAGCAAAAATATGGATCAGATGCATATGGATTAGTAGCATACATATTAAATTTAGTTAGAATTTATAGTATACCATTATGCTTTTTAGGAATTGCAATAGGAGCAATACATCAATATATTATAGGTATTAGAAAACTAGATACCTTAGAAAAAGGTATGGGATTAATTGTAACTTTTGTTACGATACTAATTATATGCCAAATATTACCACTAGCATTTGCAGTGTTTGTAAAATTTGGAAGGGGGTAACAAATGAAAGTTCTATTTGCTGTAAGTAATGAAGAAATATCAGAATCGATAGTAAAAAAATATCAAAAAGAATATAAACAAATAATTTCATATAAAAACGTTTATTACTTTAATGCAATATTGAAAGAAATACAAAAAGATAAAACATATGATAGAATAGTAATAAGTGAGGATTTAGAGGCATTCACAAATAATCAATATGATCAAATTGATAAATTTATATTTGACAAATTAGATAGTATAAGTGATGAAGCTTCAAACACAAGAGGGAATGATATTCCTATAATTTTAATTTGTTCAGATAGAAGAAATAAATCAGAACAAATATTAGTAAAACTATTTGGAATAGGTGTTTATAATGCAATTATAGGAAATGATAGAAGTGTAGATGAGGTATGTAGATTAATAAATAGACCTCGTGTAAAAAAAGAAGCAAAAGTATATTATAAGATAGATTCAGAAAATGTGAATTATCAAGCAGAAAATGAAAATGATGTTAGTGAAATGGAAATACAAAACATTGTGGCTCATTATAAAAGATTAGGCAAAGATGAAAATAGATATATAGATAGTTTTAATAATATTGCTGCACAGTATAATGATACACAATTAAGAATTATAAGCAAATTTCTACCATTAAATGTTCGTGCGGTATTGGAAGAAAAATCTACTAAGTATCAACAAATAATGTCATTTAATAATACTGTGTCTGATACATTAAGAAAAACAGACAAAAAACAAGATATGGGCCCAAGTGAAAAATTATTAAAGTCACAAAATAGAGGACAAATAATGTCTAAACCAGTAGTTATACCATCATCAGTAAATATGAATGGGTCAAAAAAATTATCAAGAACGAAACCAACTATAGAAGAATCTATAATACAAACAAAACCATCAACATATGAATTACAAAAAGAGGAAACTGAACCAATTAAAGAAGAAATAGAAGAGGTAAGTAATCAAGAAATAGAACAAAAAATAAATTTAGAACCAGCACCTGAGCCACAACCAGTAAAAAGAGGAAGAGGAAGACCAAGAAAGAACCCTATTCCTGATACTAATGAAAGTGCAGTAAAACCAGTGAAAAGAGGAAGGGGAAGACCAAGAAAGAATCCTATTCCTGAAGAACCAGTTATATTGCCAGGATTTGATGATTATGAAGAAGATGAAACAATATTACCTGGAGTTGGACAAAGTATAGTTGAACCAGAACCAGCAATATTACCTGGATTTGAAGAAGTTTCAGAACAACCAGCAGTGTTGCCTGGATTTGAGGATTACGAAGAAGATGAGACAGTATTACCAGGGGTTGGACAAGATATAGTTGAGCCAGAACCAGCAGTATTACCTGGATTTGAAACAATAGATAACCAACCAGAACAAGAACCAGAAGATAACAACTATAATAATTATAATGGATACAATAATAATGAAGTTAATAATTATGGAGTCAGCAATTATGAGGCTAATCCAATTATAGAAAAAAATAATTATTATGAAAGTACAATAGATTTATCAAACTTATTAACTCCAGATAAAAAAATAGTTACATTTGTTGGAACTAGTAAAAATGGAACATCATTTATAGTTAATAATATAGCAGAATTAATGTCATCACTTGGAATTAATACTGTAATATTAGATACAACTAAAAATAGAAATTCATATTATATATATACAAAAAATGAAGAGCAACTAAGAAATATAGCGTCAAATAGTATACAAGGCCTTGTTCAAGGAACAACACAGGGAATAACTGTGAATAAAAATCTTACAGTGTATACATCCCTACCTGATGAAAATGAATCAATACAAAATGTAGATGAAATATTACAAACTTTAGTAAAAAATTATTCACTAATATTAATTGATACAGATTTTGATACACCAATAGGATATTTTAAACAATCTCAAGAAACATATTTAGTACAATCTTTAGATGTATTAACTATACAACCGCTTACAGCATTCTTAAGAGAGCTAAAAGCTAAAAATGTATTAGATGAAAGAAAATTAAGAATAATTTTAAATAAAACCGTTAAAATAAGAGGAATTACAGAAAAAGTAATAATAGGAGGAATGGCATATTATAATGATCCAGCAATGTCATTCATGACAGAGTTATTTGATAGAAATACAATAAAATATGTTTCAATACCATTTGAAGAAGAAATATATACTAAATATTTAGAAAATATAATCGAATGTAATGTTTCTTTAAAAGGATATTCTAAAATGTTTATGCAAACATTAAAAGAATTAGGAAATATGATATATCCATTAGGAACAACAAAAAATACATATAATCCGCCATCAGTAGGACAAGGAAGAGGGAACTTTAGTGCAAATATGAATAACACTTTAAATCAAATGAAACGAAATTATTAAATGCTAGAAGAAGGGGGAAAAAGTAGTGATAATAGCAGTAGTAGCAATACTAGTATTGATAGTTTTTGGACTAGTAATATATAATATAACAATACATAAAAAAATACAGAAATTTAAAAACATGAACCAAAGAGTTACTAACTTATATGTAGTCCAAGATTTTATGAATGCTATAGGAGAAACATCTACAGTAGAAGAAAAAATAAATAAAATAAATGATATATTAATAGAAAGATATGAAATAAAATATTCGACAATAGTAGTATTTGACGGTGCAGAATATCAAGTAAAAGCATCTAATGTTGATAAAAAACATTGGGACGCTTTAAAAACACTACAAAATGTAGATATGTTTAAAGATAGTATAGAAACAGCAACCCCTAAATACGTTACAGTAAATAATGAAAATGAAAGACTTCCATATCAAGAAATGGAATTTGGAAGAGCAAAAGCAGCAATATTCTTTCCATTATATATAGATAATGTATATATTGGATATTGGATAATTGAAAGTGGAACACCACATGATTTTGATAATGTAGATACAACAGTACTAGAAGTAATAAAAGAAAATATTACATCAGTATTAAAGACAGTTGTTCATCAAAAAACATTAGAATCAATTGTAAGAAAAGACTTATTTACAGGATTATATTCAGAAGAATATTTATATGGCGAAGGTAAGAAAATAATTGATCAATATACTATTTCTACAATATGTATGTTTAAAATAATAAATATACAAGATATAAATAAAGAGGGCAGTAGAGAGTTAGGAAACAAAGTGATAACTCAAATAAGCAACTATGTTAAAGAAAATATATCAAGTGAATATGTATTTGTAAGATATATGGGGCCTAAATTTGTAATAGCATTTTCAGGAGTAGAAGCAAATAGCGTAGGAGACTTTTTAAATGAAACAAAAGAAAAGATAGAAAATATGAAAATACAATTAACTGAAGAAGAAATTAAAGAACTAAATTTAGATGTAACATCAAACAAAAATGAATATAAGCAAATAGCTATACCTAAATTGAATTTTGTAATATCTTCGTATTATAAAGGTACAGGTTTAGAAGAGGTACTTAAAAAATTAGAACAATATTTAGATAATGCAAACAAAAAAGAAAGTGACATAACAAATATATAAAAAGGAGGACTAAGTCTATGGAATTTGATAAAACAATGCATTTTGAAGTTGAGAGAGAGGAGAGCGTTAAATGTCAAGAAATATTAAAAGACGTATATAACTCTTTGGTTGAAAAAGGATATAATCCAATAAATCAAATTGTTGGATATATATTATCTGGAGATCCAACATATATAACAAGCCACAATGATGCAAGAAATAAGATAAGATCAATTGAAAGAGACGAATTACTTGAAAAAATGGTGAAAAATTATATAGGAATAGAAAAAGATTAGTATGAGAATTTTAGGAATTGATTATGGAGATGCAAGAGTAGGAATTGCAATAACTGATGAATTAAACATAACAGCTCAAGGACTAGAAACTATTGTAAGGCAAGGTTCTGATAAAGTGATTTTAAGAAGATTAGATGAAATATTTAATCAATATGAAGTTGAAACAATAGTTGTTGGTATGCCATTAAATATGAATGGCACTATGTCTGAAAGAGGAAAAATAACACAAGAATTTATACATAAATTAAAATGTAAATATAATAAGAAAAAAATAGAAATTGTTGATGAAAGATTAACAACAGTAGAAGCTCATAGAACAATGAATTTTTTAGATATTAATAAGAATAAAAAGAGAAATATAGTAGATACTATATCTGCAGTATATATATTAGAAACTTATTTAAATAAATTAAAAAACTCATTGCAAAATGATTAAACATACGTTATTATATTAAATATATAAATATAATTTAAAATTTGAAAGGAGAAAAGATATGGAAGAAAATTTTGAAGGAGAAGAATTAGATAACATAGTAATATTAAATGATGAAGCAGGTAATGAAGTTAAATTTGAATTTTTAGATTTAGTCGAATTAGATGATGAAGAATATGTAGTATTATTACCAGTTACAGAAGAAGGAGAAGAAGATGAAGGAGAAGTAGTAATATTAAAAATAGAAGATAATGATGATGATAATGCAGATGAAGAATCATATGTAAGTATTGAAGATGAAGAAATATTAAATAAAGTATTTGAAATATTTAAAGAAAAATTTAAAGATGATTTTGATTTTGTAGACTAGAAATAAAATTTGTAATTATATTATTAATTAAAGACGGAAAATCATCCGTCTTTAATTAGTATAAGAATGTCACATTGAATACAACATTTAAAAAGATATTAAAATAAGAGGGGGATAACAAATGAAGAAATTTTCAACATGGTTATTAGTTATGTTTATGGTGATGTTTTGGGTATTTAGGATAATAGTAACATTAACATCAGAACTAAATATAGATTTTGGAGGGATAGTTCCATTAAATAAGGAGATGGAAATAGCTTTATTATTTGCATTTTTAATATGTGTAATACTTGTAGTAAAAAGAAATATTATAGGAGGATTATTATATCTTCTTTTATATGGAATGTATTTTGGAGTATACTTATTTAACAATATAAATTCAATAATAACAGCTGATGAAACAATGCAATCTGTTAGTGTATATATGAATACTTTTATATCACTTATAGGGATGATAATTCCAATTGCAGTGTTATTAGATTTATTAGCAGACAAGGGAAGAAAAAGTAATCCAAAAGATAAAAAAACAGACTGGTTTTATAATAATGAAAATTACGATAGAAAAATGGATGAAAGAGCAGATAAAAATAATTATAGGACATTGTAGAATATAATGATAAAATGAATATAAACTGATTTAATTAGATTTAAAGAGAGCTTATTATATTCTATATATCTAAAAATAAAAAAGAAAGAAGGATTATTATGAAGGTTATAAGGAAATTAAACGAGAATATAAAAAAAGAAGAAGCTCATGGAGGTAGTGGAAACAGAAAATTGTATATTGCAGATAATGAGTTTGGGATGATTCAAGGAATGACTTATGGGTGGCTTCCTATTGGAAATAAGTATGCATGGCATAATCATGAAAATGTAGATGAAATAATGTATGTAATAAAAGGCTCAGGAGTAGTAAAAGATGAAGATGGAGAATACTCATATCATCCAGGTGATACATTTATGTATCCAGCTAATGTATTTCATGAAATATATAATAATGGTGATATAGAATCAGAGTATATTTTTGTAAGGGTACATAACAATGTTAATTAAATAATTAAGAGAATTTTTTCAAATGAAGGAAATGAAAATATGAACATTAATTGGAAAGTGGGGATTTAAGAAAACACTCACAAAATCTCTAAAAATAAGCAATTATTAAAAATAGGATTTTTCACATTTAATCCAAAATATGATTTGAAATTAAACTGATAGAAAATAATCAAAAACATAATGATATGATAAATATATAATAAAAAGATTAAAAAAAGTAATACGATAATGTTTAAGAGATTATAGCAAAGTTAAATTATAATGCAAAAATGAAAGGAGATAATGTCATAGATAATAAATTAGAAACAATATCAAATTTATTTGAAAAAAAAGAAATTAGAAGTATATGGGATAGTGAAAAAGAAGAATATTTTTTTAGTGTTATTGATGTAATTAGTGCATTGACAGATAGTAAAATTCCCAAAAGATATTGGTCAGATTTAAAAAGGAAATTGACAGAAGAAGGAAGTGAACTGTACGAAAATCTCGTACGTTTAAAATTAAAAGCACAAGATGGAAAAATGAGAGATACAGACACTTTAGATACTAAAGGAATTTTAAGACTTATTGAATCTGTTCCAAGTAGCAAAGCAGAGCCTTTTAAATTATGGCTTGCAAATTTAGGAAACATACAATCCAAATTTTAAAGTGTTCGAATCTGAACACTTTAGAAAACAAGTAGGTTTATTAACTTTTACACCAAGTGTTACAGAATGGTGTGAGAAAACAAATGCAATTGGTATGTACTCTAAGTTAGGTAAATATGGTGGAACTTATGCACATAAAGATATTGCATTTGAATTTTCATCAGCAATTAGCCCTGTTTTTAAATTATATTTAATAAAGGAATTTGAGAGATTAAAGGAGTTAGAAAATCAGAATAGAGAATGGGATGTAAAAAGAATACTAACAAAGAATAACTATCTGATACATACGGATGCAATTAAAAACTACATATTGCCAGATAATGATTTTTATAAAAATAGAGAATGGTTGAAATATGCTGAAGAAGCAGATATCTTAAATGTTGCTATTTTTAATACAACTGCTAAAAAATGGAGAGAACTTAATTCAGATTTAGCAAAAAAATGTAATGTTAGAGATTATGCAACAATTAATGAACTAACAGTATTATCAAATTTAGAATCACATAATGCAGAATTGATTAAAGAAGGAAAAAATAAAGAAGAAAAATTTGAAATATTAAGTAAAATTGCAAAGTATCAGTTAGAGATACTTAATAATGCAGAAAAAATAAAATTATTAGGAAACAATAATAATTGAAGTGAGTGGAGGCATTATGAAACAAAATAATAATGAAATGAATGAGAACAAAAATATGATAGAAGAAATAGTTAAGATAAATGAACAAAGAATAACAAATGATATAAACGAAATTGATGGAATAAAACGTATAGATTTTATTGATATATTTCCTATATCTGAAGAACATAGAATGAAATTAGATTATGAAGTTAAAAAAGTTAGTAAATTAATAGATAGTACAGAAAAAGGAAACTTTTATTTGTTAGATAATCCAATAAAAACTAAATGGGGAGATTTAAAATTTTTAAAAATAAGATTTTATGACAAAAGTAAATTATATTATGAAGCAGCTCCAGATTTTGAAGTAGAAAATTGGGAAAAATTAAAAGAAAAATCTAATAGCGATAGGAGATTTAAATTTATAGAAAGACAAAAATGGAAAGCGATAGAATTTAAAACAGATAATTGTTTGGTATATTTTTTAAATCCACTTGTTACTAAAGTATATGGAATAAAAATTTAATGAATTAAAATTTGATTAAAGAAGTGAAAAATATGCAAAAAAAAATAAAGTTGTTAGGAAGTGAAAATTATGCAAAAAAATAATGAAGAAAAAAATTTTTCTAAAATGAACATAAACTGGTACCCAGGACATATGGCAAAAACAAGAAGACAAATAGCAGAAGATTTAAAATTAGTAGATATAGTAATAGAACTACTAGATGCAAGAATCCCAATAGCAAGTCAAAACCCAGATATATCAAAAATCACATCAGGTAAAAAAAAGATGATAATATTAAATAAATGTGATTTAGCAGATGAAAAGCAAAATAAATTATGGGTAGAATATTATCATAAAAAGGGAATTAAGGCAGTATTAACAGACTCAAATTCAGGAAAAGGCGTAGAAGCTTGTATAAGAGAAATAGAAAAAATAATGGCACAAGACTTACAAATTCAAGCTGAAAAAGGAAGAATAGGAAGAAAAATTCGTGCAATGATACTTGGAATTCCAAACGTAGGTAAATCATCATTTATTAATAGAATATCAAAAAGAACAACTGCAGGAGTTGGAAACAAACCAGGTGTAACAAAACAAAAACAATGGATACGTATAAATCAAAAAGTAGAACTATTAGATACACCAGGTGTATTATGGCCAAAATTTGAAAGTGAAGAAGTAGCATTAAACCTAGCATTTACAGGAACAATTAAAGACGATATTTTAGAAAGAACAGAAATAGCATACTATTTAGTTAAATTTTTAATAGAGAATTACAGACAAAACTTATGTGAGAGATATAAACTAGATGAAAAATACATACAAGAAACATTAAATCAAGACCAACCAGAAAATAGTAACATATATGAAATAATGTTAGAAATAGGAAGAAAAAGAGGATGTATAATGTCAGGAGGAAACATAGACGAAGAAAAAACAGCAAGAATAATACTAGATGAATTTAAAAATGGAAAACTAGGAAAAATAACAATAGAAAAATGTCCTATTGGGGACGTTTCTTAATGGGACATCAGACTTTGTGTATTGTACTTATTTTTGCTTGTTTGGTAGCTTGCTCAGTATTATAAAAATAATATAATATGCATTTGAGTACAAAGGTTATAGTAACAATCAAAATGAAAAAGAAAGGACGTAAAAGTGGAAGAATTTATAAAAATAGAAAGAGAAGAATCAGATATAAATTTAATATCACCATTAACATGGGCATATATTGGAGACTGTGTATACGAATTATATATAAGAACTAAACTAGTAAACGAAACAAATTTAAAACCACATAAATTACATATAGAGGCAATAAAACATGTAAAAGCTAAAAGCCAAGCGGAATTACTACAAAAAATATATGATAAATTGACAGAAGAAGAAAAAGACATAGTAAGAAGAGGAAGAAATGCAGAAAACCATCATTTGCCTAAAAATGCTAATGTACAAGAATATATGTATGCAACTGCATTTGAAGCATTAATAGGATATCTATATTTAACAAGACAAAATAAAAGATTAAAAGAAATATTAGAATTTTAAATTCCCGTTTTGGGGTCGGGTCTTAAAATGAGAATTTCTAATTTTAAGACCCGACCCCAAAACGGGAAAAATTACTAAAAAATAGAATGAATTTTAAGAAATTCGACTTGACTATATATCAAAAAAATGATATAAATATAAAAGTACTAAAAATAAGTACTTTTTATTTATAAGGCCCCTTGGTCAAGCGGTTAAGACGCCACCCTCTCAAGGTGGAATCATGGGTTCGATTCCCGTAGGGGTCACCAAAATCAAATTAAAAGGGAGTAGCTTTTAATTACTAATCAACAGTCGCGATACAAAGTATCTGGTTAGTAAACTTTTAACAAAAAAGTAAGCGAGACTTTTAAAAGGAAACATTTTAAATATTTTCCTTTTAAAGGTCTCTTTTTATTAAATATTTCAATTAAATTTGATTAAAAATATACAAAAATAAATAAAAATCTTCGAGTTGTTTAAAATAGAAGAAAAGGAGTTGGTTTCAATTGGAAAAAAACAATTGGTTTAACAAGGATGTAAAAAAAGTGGAAAAAGACTTAGAAACTAATCTGGAAAAAGGGTTGACAACTAAGCAAGTACAAGAAAGACAAGAAAAGTATGGACTAAATGAATTAAAAGCACAGAAAAAGAAATCATTATTTCAAAAGTTTATGGACCAATTTAAGGACTTTTCAATTATAATTTTAATAATTGCAGCAGTTGTTTCTGGAGCAGTAGGAATAATGGAAGGAGAAGGAATCACAGACACAATTATTATATTAATAGTAGTAATAGTAAATGCAATTATAGGAGTAGCACAAGAGTCAAAAGCGGAAAAATCTTTAGAGGCTCTTCAAAAATTAACAGATCATGCATCTAAAGTAATAAGGAATGGAGAAATAACAGTAATACCAGCAAAAGATTTAGTGCCAGGTGATATTGTTGTTTTAGATACAGGTGATTATATTCCAGCAGATTTAAGAATAATAGAAGCTATAAACTTAAAATCACAAGAAGCATCCCTTACAGGAGAATCAGTACCAGTTGAAAAGAACACAGAAATAATAAGTGACACAGAAACAGGTATTGGAGATAGATTAAATATGCTATTCTCTTCTAGCTTAATAACATATGGTAGAGGAAAGGGAATTGTTGTAGAAACAGGAATGACAACAGAAGTAGGGAAAATTGCAGGAATGATAAATTCTACAGAAAAACAAGAAACTCCATTACAACAGAAATTAAATAAATTAGGAAAAACACTTGGAATAGCAGCTATTGTAATATGCATAGTAATCTTTTTAGTAGGATTAGTTCAAGGAAAAGAGCCTATTCATATGTTTATGACAGCTGTATCCTTGGCAGTAGCAGCAATACCAGAAGGATTAGCAGCAGTATCTACAATTGTACTTGCAATAGGAGTACAAAAAATGGTCAAGAAAAATGCTATTGTAAAAAGACTTCCAGCAGTTGAAACATTAGGTAGTAGTACAGTTATATGTTCAGATAAAACAGGAACTTTAACACAAAATAAAATGACGGTTGAAAAAATATTTATAAATTCAAAGATTACTGATATAGAAGATATAAATGAAAAAGACATAAATGAAGATTTGAAGAAATTAGTATATGCTAATATGCTTTGTAATGATACAAAAATTTCAAATGATGGAACATTAACAGGAGACCCTACAGAAACAGCATTAGTTGATATGGCATTTAGACTAGATTTTGATCCATCAATATATGATAGAACACCTCGTATAGAAGAAGTACCATTTGATTCTGACAGAAAATTGATGACAACTGTAAATGAAGTAAATGGAAAATACATTGTATATACAAAAGGTGGAGTTGATGAATTATTAAAAAACTGTAATTCATATTTAGAAAATGGAGAAATAAAAAGAGATTTAGATAATTATTCAAAAATAATTAGACAAAAAAATGAAGAAATGGCAAAAGAAGCATTAAGAGTACTTGCTTGTGGATATAAAGAAATTGACCATAAACCAACAAAACAAGAAATGAAAAACATAGAAAGCGACTTGATATTTGTCGGTATGGTTGGAATGATAGACCCACCAAGAGAAGAGGCAAAAAAAGCAGTAGAAAAATGTAAAACAGCAGGAATAAAGACTGTGATGATAACAGGAGATCATAAAATTACAGCGACAGCTATTGCTAAGAAATTAGGAATATTAGAAAAAGAAAATGAAGCACTTACAGGGTTAGAACTTGAAAAAATGTCAGATGAAGAATTAGAAAAAAACATTAGAAAATATTCAGTATATGCAAGAGTTTCACCAGAACATAAAGTGAGAATAGTAAAAGCTTGGCAAAAAAATGGAGAAATAGTAGCTATGACAGGTGATGGCGTAAATGATAGCCCAGCACTTAAAACATCCGATATTGGATGCGCAATGGGAATTGTAGGAACAGATGTAGCAAAAGAAGCAGCAGATGTAATTTTAACAGATGATAACTTTGCAACAATAGTATCAGCAGTAGAAGAAGGAAGAAGAATATATGATAACATACTAAAAGTAATTCAATTTTTACTTTCAAGTAATGTTGGTGAAATAGTAGTACTATTTTTAGCAACATTATTTACACCATTATTTGCAAAATGGTTTGGAATAACAGATATTAGTCATTTAGAAATATTATTACCAATTCATATTTTATGGATAAACCTAGTAACAGACTCATTACCAGCGTTAGCATTAGCATTTGATCCAGCAAATTCAGATATAATGAAAAGAAAACCCGAAAAACCAGGTAAAGGAGTATTTACAAAAGGAATGACATGGAGAGTAATTTATCAAGGGGCGATGATTGGTCTTTTAACTTTATCAGCATTTGCTATAGGATTAGCTACAACAACTACACCAATAGATGGACTTACTTTAGATGAATCAAAAATAGAAGTTGGTCAAACAATGGCATTTGTAACACTTGCATTATCTGAGTTAGTACATGTATTTAATGTAAGAGATAACAAAAAATCATTATTTAAAACAAAAGTATTTAATAACTCTAAATTAGTTTGGGCAGTAATAGCATCTGCAGCACTAATGTTTGTGATACTTGGAATACCAGCTTTAAGAACAGTATTTAGCATACCAATATTACCAAAAGAAAATATAATTGAATTAGTAATCTTAATTTTAGCACCAATTGTTATAGTTGAAATATTTAAACTATTTAAGATTAATACAGCAAAAGATGAATCATAAAAATGAAAAGTAGCAACAAATTTTATGTTGCTATTTTTAGACATTTATGGTAATATATTCCTATGAAAATAAAGAAAAAAATGATAATGTCCCATAGAGAAACGTCCCCAATAGGACATAGGACATAAAGAGGAGATGAGAGATTTGAATAATAAATTTTATGTTACAACACCTATATATTATCCAAGTGGTAAATTTCATATAGGAACAGCTTATACAACAGTTCTAGCGGATAGTATAAAGAGGTATCACAAATTAAAGGGTGAAGATACTTATATGCTAACAGGTACAGATGAACATGGACAAAAAATACAGGAAGTGGCTCAAAAGAATGGAGAAACTCCTAAGGAATATGTTGATAAAATGGCTGCTGCAGCAAAAGAACTGTGGACTAAAATGGATATAAAATATGATGATTTTATTCAAACAACTGAAATTAGACATGAGAAAATAGTTCAAAAGATATTTGATAGATTTATGGAGCAAGGTGATATATATAAAGGAGAATATGAAGGATGGTATTGTGTACCTTGTGAGACGTATTTTACTGAAACTCAATTAGTTGATGGAAAATGCCCTGATTGTGGTAGGGAAGTAAAATTGATGAAGGAAGAATCATATTTCTTTAATATGAAAAAATACACTGATAGATTATTGAAATATTATGATGAACATCCAGAGTTTGTAAAACCTGATTATAGAAAAAATGAAATGATAAATAACTTTATAAAACCAGGATTGGAAGATTTATGTGTTACAAGAACTTCTTTTGACTGGGGTATAAAAGTTTTAAAAGACCCAAAACATGTTATATATGTATGGCTTGATGCTTTAACAAACTATATTACAGCATTAGGTTATTTATCAGATGATTATACTCTATTTAAAAAATATTGGCCTGCAGATTTACAAATAGTTGGAAAAGACATAGCAAGATTCCACTTGATTTATTGGCCTATTTTCCTAATGGCATTAGATTTACCTTTACCAAAAACAATATTAGTTCATAATTGGATAATGATGAAAGACGGAAAAATGTCTAAGTCAAAAGGAAATGTAATATATCCAGAAACATTAATAGAAAGATATGGACTAGATGCTACGCGTTATTTTTTATTAAGAGAGATGCCAGTATCACAAGATGGATTATTTACACCTGAAGCTTTTATTGAAAGATATAATTTTGATTTATGTAATGATTTAAGCAATTTATTAAATAGAACAGTATCTATGGTAAATAAATATTTTGAAGGAAATGTTCCAAAATATAATGGTCATCCTAATGAAGTAGACAAGCAATTTGAAGAATTTACAATTGGGCAAATTGATAAGTTTGAGGAAAAATTAAATGAATATGAAATTGCAAATGCATTGCAAGAAATTTGGAATTTGATTTCTAGAACAAACAAATATATAGATGAGACAATGCCATGGGCTTTAGCAAAAGAAGATGAAAACAAAGAAAAATTAGAGTCATGTATGTATCATCTAATTGAAAACTTAAGAAAAATAGCAATATTAATAAAACCATTTATGAATGATACTGCTGAAAATATTTTTAGACAAATAGGTATTAAAGAAAATGCACTAAAAACTTGGAACAATATAAAAGATTACAATAAACTTGAAAATATAAAAGTAATTGAAAAAGGTGAACCAATATTTATGAGATTAAACGTTGAAGAAGAAGTAGAATATCTGAAAAACATTATGAAAAAATAATAGAAATGGCCATAAGCTAATTAAAGCTTTATGGTCATTTTTATAAATTTTATATAAATTTTAAAAATACACTACTAAAAATAGTAAAAATAGTATATAATGATAAAGAATAGAATAAAATGATTAAAAGTGTTAAAAAATGTAGTTTTAAGGATGTAGAAAATGGTAAATGATAATAATTGGGTAGATATATATAGAATAGATATAGATAAAAGATTAGATAAGAAAAAAATATTAATATTAGGATTATGTATTATAATACTTATAATATTAATTTTTATTATAAATTACTCAATAAAAGTAATCAATGGTTATAAAGTATATAAACAATACGAAACCCAGTTAGCATCTATAAAATATCAGGAACAAGAAAAACAAAATAAAATAAATTCTGAAGAGGAAAGAAAAAGACAAGAGAAAATACCAAAATTAACAGAAAAGCGGAAAGGAAAATATATCAAACATATATAAATCAGATAAGAAGAGAGCATTTTTAACATTTGATGATGGACCATCATCTGTAACACCTCAAATATTGGATTGTTTAAAACAAGAAAACATAAAAGCAACATTTTTTGTATTAGGAACACAAGTTGAAGCAATGCCAGAAACAACAAAAAGAATATATGAAGAAGGACACTTTGTTGCTAATCATGGATATTCACATATATATACTTCAATATATCAATCACCACAATCAGTGTTAGATGAATTTAATAGATGTAATGATGCTGTGAAAAATGCAATAGGAGTACCAGAATATAACTCACATTTATTTAGATTTCCAGGAGGAATTACAGGAGGAAGATATGCAGAAATAAAAAGTCAAGCTAATGAATTATTAAAACAAAATGATATTATGTATGTTGATTGGAATGCTTTAACAGGAGATGCTGAAACAAATAATCTTTCAATAGAATTTGAATTGATGAGATTGCAGCAAACAGTTTTAGATAAAAATAGTGTAATAATATTAATGCATGATGCACAAGCAAAAAAAGTAACAGCAGAAGCATTACCTCAAATAATTTCATATTTAAAAGAACAAGGATATGAATTAAAAAGCTTTTATGACATAATTAGATAAAAGTTAAACAAAAGAAAAAGCCCAAATTTAGTAAAATAGAATTAGTAATTGGAAGGGAGAGGTTTCATGCCTAAAAAAACGATAGATAAAAATGATAATATAAAAGAGAAATTAGATTATTTAGGATTAGATATAGATAATATACCAGATCAAATAAAGAAATTTGAACCACTAAAATTTAAAATACCAAAAGTATATGAAGAAAAACAATATAGACAATATAAATATATTCCAATAAAAGATATACAAATATTACTTTCTCCAACTACTCGTCTAGACAAAATAGAAGAAAAATATAAAAAGGCTAGTCCATTATATGAATATTTAGACAGTGAAAGTGAAAAAAATATTATAAAATATGCAACATTTCTAAACATGTTAAAAGAATTTAAGATTGAAGATGTCGAAAAGATTGAACAGGAGCAAGTAAATTTAAATAAGAAGATACCTTTTAAGGTAAAATTTGAAGGAAACTATTTATGGCAAATTTATTATTCTGAAAGCACAGATAAGTATTTTATGCTAGTACCAACAGAAGATTCAGATTATTCTACATTTTTCTTCCTATTAAAAAAACAATTGGAAAAGAAAAGAACAGGAAAAATATTTGTACCAATAAGAAATGTGGAATACAGTAATGAATATTTAAGAAAATCAGAATTTGAAGATATAGAAAATTATTTATGGTTATTTACAAAAGATTGGCCATTGGTATATGAAGTATATGATAAAACTGGTAAACTTAGCATTCAAATTGTTGGAGAAACTGAAGTATATGATAAAATTAAAAGTCCATATAAAATAAAAATTAATAGTGCAACAGAAGCAAAACAATTTTATAAATTATTAAAAGCAATGTTTATTTTACAAACAGAATTGCCACATTACTTTGAATTTTCAACACATATAGATAAAACAGGAAATATCGAATTTTATATAGAAGATAGAAAAATAGAATATGCTGATATAGTAAATTGGATTAATGAAGAATACGATTTAGGGAAAATGAAACAAGAGCAAGCTAGCATATTAATAGAAGAAAATAATAACAAATTAGAAAGTTTAAAAATAGAAGCAGTAGAACAAGAAATAGAATATTTAGCAAAAGAAAAACAAATATCAACATTTTTAGAATGTAAGAAATCCTTCTTTGGGAAATTTAAATACTATTTTAAATATAATAAAAAGAACAATAAGAAAAAAATAAAAGAAAGTAAAATTGATGATAAAGAAGTAAAAGATGATAATTTAGAACAAAAGCCAAAAGAAGATAAAAAGCAAAAAAGTAGCAAAAGGAAGAAAGAAAAAGAAAATTATACAATTGAAGAATTGTTAGAATTATATAAAGAATACGAAATTCAGGAAAATGAATTAAAGAATATAGTTATGGATATAAATGCATTAAAGTTAAAGAATAAAAATACTAAAAAGAAAATTGAAAATGCAACATTATTTATCCAGGAAATAGATAAACATAAAAAAAGTATATTTGAATTTTGGAAATATAGCAACAAAGATGAAGTTGCAACATTACCAGAAGGTGAAGAGGAAGAAGTAAATATAATAAAGAAAATAAAGAAAGTTTTTGATTATGAAGAAGATATAGAAAAATTCGGAAAAACTATGGATAAAATGCAAAGAAAAAGTCTATCAAAAGAAGAGACAGACAGCGTATATATTACAACTACAAATATTCTAGAAATCCTAAATAAAGTGAAAAATAATGATGTTTTACCTAAAGACATAGAGGCTAATCTTAAGGAGTTAAAGAAAGAAGCTATAGAAGCAAAAACATTAGAGGAAAATGAAGAATTCGATATATTTGGAGGAATGGTAAAAGATAGTACAAAAGTATCAAGAATAAATAACAAGAAACATAGGGAATTAGAAAAAGATAAATTTAGTATATTAGATATTAGTAAAAATACTAAGCAAATAGGATATAAATTATCATTAGAAAAAACTATAGAAAATATTAAGCAAGCATTAACAAAAACTGTTGTTCCAGAAGATATTCCAATATATAAAGCGATAAATGGAGAAAAATTAAATACTAAAAATATAAATATATTTAATATAAATCCTGAACTTGAAATGGAGGAAGAAATAAAAAAGGGCGGAAATAAGATCAACTTTTACAAAATCAACTTAAAGGAAGGAACAAATGCAATAAGTTATACCAATATTATTTTCTATGATAACCAAAATAAGACATTACCAATAGGACAAGACTTATCAACAAATATATTGGTGGATACATCTAAATTAGATTTGAATTTAAAAAATAAAACAATTTTCAAAATAGCTGAATTTGAAAATAAGAAAGATGATTTTTCAAAAGTTAATATTAAGACAGTTACTGTTTTTGAATATGATTTAAAATAATATTATAAAATAATATGAATATTTTGTAGACAATTTAAAGAATATGTGCTAATATATATTAGTACATATTTTTTATGCCGATGTGGCGGAATTGGTAGACGCACATGACTCAAAATCATGCGGGAAACCATGTGGGTTCGAGTCCCACCATCGGTACCAGTATGAATGTTCTTATGGGATTTTGTATCCTATTAGGACATTTTTTTGTTTTATGCTAATAATATAGCTTAAGTATTTTACATTTACACTTTTTCTTATATTTGTTGATATAATTGGATTACATAGCTTTTTAAATATAAAGTTATTCTCGTATTACATATAGGGAGCGTGGCTATCGCTTCGCCATACTCTCATCTACATAGTTTTTTTCCTAATTAATAAAAAATATTGTAAATCGTTACAAAATCTAGTATTCTTATCAATAGGAACAGTGATAGTATGGGTAGGTAAAAAATATGAAAATTATTATTTAAATGCTTATAAAAATCCACATACTTTTTATGAAGATATTGAAACGTGTATAAAATCAGAAGCATTATATAATTTTATTATTAATTTAAGAAGTAGAGGTATTAAAATGTATTGTTTATCAGGAATGAGATTTTCATTTTATTTAAAAACAAAACAATCCTTTATTAATAAATATTATGGTGATGATATTGAGGTTATATCTACTGCTTCTCAAGAATTAAAGGTTGATGGCATAAAAATAATTCAAAGACTAATGATTGCAATTTCTGTGATAGAATCAAATCTCAAAGTTATATTTGACAAAACAGAAAAATGTCTGTATAATAAAGATAGAAAATGAGAGCCACAGAAATGTGTGCTACCATATATATTTATGATAAACACCACAAAGCTTGGCGGAGCATATGTGGTGCTTTTATTATTTGCTCAAAATTACTACTATTGCAATAATCAAGGCAAATGCTATAATAGTCATTCCTACTAAACTGTAGAAAAGTAAGTATATTATCATTAACATAGTTTGTTCTACCATATAGCACCACCTCCATTCTCACAGTTAAAACTGTGTATGTAAAGTGGTAGCACTCACACTGCTTATTCTCATTTTCTATGCTTACAACTATACAACATTATTAGATAGAATACAAGCGAACAAAACAAATTTCTGAAAAATATGTAAATATACTTTTTTATGTATCGTGTAATTATTAATTTTTCAGCATTTCTTAAAAATTCCTATAAGAAAACTCGCTCCAGTATTGATGTTCTTATAGGATTTTAAATTCTTATAAGAACGTTTTTTATTTATTCTAATAATTACTCCTGCATTACATATAGGGAGAGTGGCTATCACTTTGCAATGCTACGTTCTCATTTATAGAATATTTAATTATGTAATAACTAAATTATAGGAATTGTTGAGGAGGTTCAATATTTGAAAGATGGGTTAATACACTTGATTGTCCAATTATAAAAGTTGATGGAACAAAAGCAATAGCTCATAATTTAGAATTTATTATCAATCAGTTATCAAAAAATATAAATTTTTTTGAAAAATCATATTTGACAAAAATAAAAAGAGATGTTATTATATAAATACAATAAACAAATTGTCTTGAATTCGGAAGATGTCATTTGTTTTGAGTATGTGTACCGTAAATAATGCACATACTATTTTTTTGTCTAAAAATAAACAGGATAGCTCCGTAAAAACTACCCTGTTCTTGACATTATGTATTACTACATTTGCCTTTGGTCTTGTCTTGTTGTTCCTTTGCTTTAATAGTTTCTTCTTTTTCTTTCAAAAGCATCTCTACTAATCGCAAAATTAATTCGGAATTTGTCATTGTTTTTCCCCCTTTCCGTTTTTAAGTAAAAAACTACCTTCTGACAGAGAAAGGTTGCCATTATACTACAACATATATTTTAGAAATACAAGCGAACAAAACAAATTTTTAAAAAATATGTAAATATACTTTTTTATGTGCCATGTAATTATTGATTTCTAAGCATTTGATAAAAAATCCTATAATTTAATCAAATATACTTAACTGTAACTATTTTGAAAAAAGTCTAAATAGTCATTGACAATCAAACATGAAAATAGTATAATCTATTTAGAAATATTTCTAAATACTTAAAAAGGAGTGTGATAAATGTGGGAATATCAGAAACATTGAAAGCAATATCTGACCCAGTAAGACGTGATATACTGGATATGCTAAAAAAAGAAAAAAAGTCAGCAGGAGAGATAGCAGAGAAATTTAATTTGACAGGAGCAACAGTTTCATATCATTTATCTCAACTGAAAAAAGCAGATTTAATAACAGAAAGCAAGTATAAAAATTTTATATATTATGAGCTTAATACATCTGTTTTTGAAGATGTTTTAGCTTGGATATATGGATTAGGAGGGAATAAAAATGAAAAAAGATAGTATGAAAGTTTTAATAATAAGTGTTATTGTATGTTTGTTGCCTATGGTATTAGGAATTATATTATATGATAAATTACCAGAACAAATGCCAATTCACTTTACTATAAATAATCAACCAGATAATTATGCTCCAAAGAATTTTGCTTTATTTGGAATACCTACAATTATGGCAATAGTTCAAGCATTGTGTTGCATATTTACTCAAAAAAATATGAAATTAGAAGAAAAAAAGCCAAAGATAATAAAGATACTACAATGGATAATACCAGTTATTACAGTATTAGTATATGTGATAATGATTGAAGTACCATTAGGAAGCACAGTTTATGTTGGAAAAAGTGTATGTTTAATAATAGGTACATTATTTATCATATTAGGTAATTATATTCCAAAAATGAGTTACGATATAGGAATAAACGTATTTCATCCAATGCCTAAGAGTGAGAAAACATTTAGAAAAATTACAAGATTAATGGGATATTTTTTTATATTAATAGGAATTATACTTCTTATACTTATATTTTTTGTATAGAATAATTACTAAGAGATATGTATTATAAAGAGAAATAATTAAAACATGAAAAAACATGATCTTCAGAGCCTATTGAAACTCGGACTTATAATTCAATGTACAACATAAACGAAATCGAGTCCAATGACTGGGTCTATGTTGATACTGAAACCAATGTTATGTACTGGTATGACGGTCATGGCTATGGAGGAGTACTTACATTAATGCTTAACATTGATGGTAGACCAAAACTTGCCAACTAAAAAATGCACAGAGGGATTTCTTTAAATTCTCTCTGTGTTCTATTACTAAAAATATATAAATTCTTTTAATATTATTTTTTCAACCAAATTTTTATAATTATTCATAAGATTTGTCCATTGTAATGGGTTAGTATTTTTAAAATTTTTATCAATAGGATTTTTTTCTAGCATTAATAAGAAATTGAAAAAATAAAGTGAGTATGCTATACTAAATTTGTTATATTTTATTTAACGAATTTGAAAGGAAAATAGAAAATGCAAAAAGAAAATTTTAAAAAATTTGTAATATCATTATATAAACCTGTAAAATGTTTAACGATTGTAATGATATTAAGTATGATTATTTCTCAAATATTGGATTTAGTGAAACAGTATATAATAAAAGGAATAATTGATTTGCCAAGTATGGAAAATTTTCGAATAGCTGATTTATATAATGTTGCTTTTGTTTTGTTAGTTGTTATTGTACTAGAATTAATATTTTTTTATATTTCAAATATAACGAGAACTATACATATTGTAAAAAAACAAACACCATATATTTCTGAAAAGCTATTTAATAATTTAAATAAGAAGGCATATTCATTTTTTACTGATAATTATACGGGAAAAATATCTACAGCTATTAATGAAATAACTAATGAAATTACTAAGTTAAATACTCAAATAACAACTAAATTCATTTCATTATTGACTTCAATGATAAGTAGTCTGATAGTTTTATATACGATAAATATAAATATTTTCATTGTTGCAACAATACTTTTTGCAGGAATAATAGTATCAAGACTAATATATTTTTCTAAGAAGTATTTACCTTCTATAAAAAAAGCTGAAGAATATAACAGAGAGTATAATGGAATTTTAAATGATGCTGTATTAAATTTTACATCATTAAGATTATATAACTCAGTAGAAAAGTTTTCTAAAAATTTAAAATTAAAAAAACAAGAAGTAAATATATATAAGAATAGAGCATCTAGTAAAGAATTTATTTTTGGAGCGATAGCTAATGTAGTGTATGTCATTACATTAATTGCATTAATAATTTATTCAATTAAATTATTTGAAAGTAACTCTATGACATTAGGTAATTTTATATTTTTTATAAATGCTATGATTTCTTTAAAAAGTCAAACTACTTCATTTACATGGTCTTATATACATATAGGTGAAATCATTGTAAAGCTACAAAACAGTTATGAATTGTTATATACAAAATATAATGTAGAAGATGATAATAAAAGTGATATACAAATAAGTACTGGAAAATTAGAATTTAAAGATGTATCATTTAGATATAATAAAAATTATATTTTTAAAAACTTTAATTTAAGTATTGAAGATAAACAAAAGATAGGAATTATAGGTGTAAGTCGGAAGTGGAAAAACAACATTAGTAAATTTGATTTTTAAGTTTTATAGTCCAGAAAATGGTAGTATTTTAATAGATGATAAAGATATATATATATATAGTGCAAATTCATTATATAATAATTTGACATATGTACCACAAGAAACTATACTACTTCATTCAACTATTTATGAAAATATTAAAATAGCAAAGCCTAATGCAACAAAAGAAGAAATATATAATGCAGCAAAAAAAGCTGAATTACATAATTTTATAGAAAGTCTTGAAGATAAATATAATACGATTGTTGGAGAAAGAGGTATTAAGCTTTCAGGAGGACAAAGGCAAAGAATTGCATTAGCTAGAATATTCTTAAGAGACTCAAAAATTGTAATATTTGATGAGGCTACTAGTAGTTTAGATAATAATACAGAATTTAAGATTCAACAAAATATACACAAATACTTTAATAATCAAACTATTATATGTATAGCACACCGTTTATCAACATTAAAAGATATGGACAACATTCTAGTTATTGAAAAAGGAAAAATAGTAGATTTTGGAACACCTGACTATATTATTCCTAAGTATGATAAAAAAGAATTTATGATTGAAGATGTTTAAAAAATAAATGATTGATATTTGTATCAATTATATTAAATATATTGTACACAAATTTATTTCATAAATTTGGCACATAAACAAATCTGAAAAATTTTTAATTTTTCAGATTTGTTTATGTTAGCCTGTCAATAATTTTTGATTAGGACACCCTAAAACATAAAAAATATTTCAAGAGTA
>CAQRYF010000011.1 GCA_948875265.1 uncultured Clostridia bacterium | reverse complement strand
CTGTAATTATTAATATAATTATAAAAGATATTATTATTGTTGCAAATTTGCTTTTCATAAACTTCTCCTTTTCACTTACTTAATATATATTATATCATTTTTTTATTTTTTTAACTAGTATATTTTTTTAAAATCTTACAAATACTATTTAAAAACAAATTTGGAGAAAATTATGAAATTTAAAGATTTATTAAATTCAGTTTTAACTTATACACCAGATAATGAATACGAATTTAACCTTATAGAGGACACTAATATTAATAATAAAAATTATGAAAATATTAGTCCAAATATAGATAAAGATGCTAAAGTCTTTCCTAGTCTTAGTGTTAATTTAGAATATATGAAAATAAAATATAACACCTTGATAAATAGCGATATTATCTTAAGAGAATTCACCTTAAATGCTCGTGGTAAACAATATAATGCTTTTATTGTTTATATAGACGGAATGGTTGATAGTGAATTAATGGATAAATTTGTTTTGGAGCCATTAATGATGAGGAATAAAAACAATTTATTTGAAGGTTCACAAAATAAAGTGATTTCGGAAGCTGTTACTAATAATATAACTGTAAGAAAAGTAAAAAAATTTGATTTATCGAATTATTTAATGGGGTGTTTAATGCCTCAAAATTCTGTAAAAGAAGTTACAAAGTTTGATGATATAGCTAATGGTATTAACTCTCGGTAATTGTGCTCTATTTGTCGATACTTTAACACTTGCTTTTGACATAGATGTAAAAGGATTTAAACAAAGAAGTGTTGATTCTCCTAATAATGAAATTGTAATAAAAGGTCCTCATGAAGCTTTTGTTGAAAATATTAGAACAAATACATCTTTAATACGAAGAATCGTAAATAATGAAGATTTAATTGTAGAAAATCTAGAAGTTGGAAAAATAACAAAAACAAAATGTGCTGTCTGCTATATGAATAATATTACTAGCCCTGATTTAGTAAACGAAGTTAAATATAGGCTTAATAATTTAGAAATAGATTCTTTACTTTCTTCTGGAGAATTAGAACAATTAATTATAGATTCAAATTCTTTAGGCATTCCACAAGTGATATCAACAGAAAGACCTGATAAAGCAACAAAACATTTATTAAATGGTAGGGTTATTGTAATTGTAAATGGAACTCCTTATGCCATAATAATGCCTGCAGTTTTAGTAGATTTTTTAGAGTCTCCTGAAGATACTAATTTAAAAGTTAGTTTTGCAAACTTCTTACGTGGATTAAGACTTTTAGCAGCTTTTATTACATTGTTATTACCTGGAATGTATGTTGCAATAACTAGCTTTCATCAGGAGATTTTACCTACAGAACTTTTATATTCCATATTAGCATCAAGAGAAAATGTTCCTTTTCCTATCATTGTTGAAATACTTACAATGGAAATTTCTTTTGAATTAATACGTGAAGCTGGATTAAGAGTTCCTTCTCCTATAGGTCCTACTATAGGTATTGTTGGTGCTTTAGTTCTTGGCCAAGCTGCAGTTAGTGCTGGAATTGTAAGTCCTATCTTAATTATTATTGTAGCAATTACTGCTATTGCATCTTTTGCTATACCTGACTTCTCTTTTGGCTTTCATCTAAGATATTATAGATTTTTATTTGTCTTACTTGGATTTATGGCTGGATTCTTAGGCATCTCATTAGGGCTATTTGTATATATATCAACTATTTGTAGCCTAAAATCTTTTGGTGTATTTTTTGCTACGCCATTTGCACCAAAAGTAAATTCTAAAGGTAATGGATATTTCCTTCCACCTATTTGGAAGAGAGAATATAGAGAAAACTATGTTGCTCCTCAAAAGATAAAAAAACAAGAAGAAATTTCTATGAAATGGAAATATAATCCTAATATTAACAGGAGGTAAAAATGTTAAAATCAAAAATAGGTACTTTTGAAGCTATTATGCTAATATTAACTATTGTTGTAACTCATACTATACTATCTTTACCAAGAAATTTACTCATCACTACCAAATCTGCTACTATAATAAATTTAATTTATGTTAGTATAATAGCAATTATAATTTCATATTTAATATGCAAACTTCTAAGAAATTTTCCTAGTTTAGATATTATTGATATCTCCGAAACTCTAGGTGGTAAAGTATTTAAAAATATAATTGGAATTATATTTATTGTATATTTCATTTCAAGCAGTAGTATTCTTCTTAGAAACTTTTGTGAATGTTTAAAAATCATTTATTATCCTATGACAGATATTACTTTTATTTTATTAATGTTTGTTGTAGCAGTATGTTTAGCAAACAGACTCGATTTTAGTGCAACTCTAAAAACCAACTTGCTAGTTATTCCCTTAGTTCTTTTTAGTATGGTTTTCTTATTTGTTGCTAATACAAAAAACTTCTCTCCTCAGAGAATTTTTCCAATACTAGGTGACGGCATTTTTAATACTTTTGTAACTGGACTTGGTAATATCACTGCTTTTGCTGGAATAGTATATTTATATTTTATCCCTCCTTATTTAAAAGAGCCTCAAAAATTGAAAAAAATTGTACTTGCATCTACAGGAATATCTGCAATATATCTTATACTATGTGTTTCAACCATATTATTTATGTTTTCTTCTTTTATTATTGCAAATGAAATTTCTTCCTTATATAGTGCAACTAGATATATAGAATTTGGTAGTTTTTTTCAAAGACTAGAATCTGTATTCTTACTTATTTGGATTTTAGCCTTTGCATCTTACTTAAGTATTGTACTAAAATTCACAATGAATATATTTAAAAAAGTTACAAATATAAAAACTAAAAAACCTTTAATTGATATATTTGGTTTGTTAATGTTTGGAATAGCTATGCTCCCTGAAAATCTTGCTATATCTGAAAAATTTGAAAATACCATATATCCATCTTTAGTAATTGGTATAGTTTTTGCTTTGGGACTTAGCATATTAATCCTAGCAAATATAAAACATAAGAAAGGATTGTCTAATGAAAAAAATATTACGTAATTTATTTATTTTTATTATTATAATTATATTTATAGTAGCTTTTTCAAATTCATATTCGTCTCTTAGTATGGATAATTTAGCTTATGTACTTGCTTTGGGTATTGACACATCTACTAATAATAAATTAAAAGTTACATTTCAATTTTCTACCACAGCATCAATATCTGAATCTGGCTCTTCTAAGAAAAGCCCTCCTGTTGTTAATACAGTAGAAGCCTCATCTTTAAGTAATGCCATAAATTTAATGAATAGCTATATGGGAAAACAACTTAATATGTCACATTGTAAAATAATTATATTCTCTGAGGAATTTGCCAAACAAGGTATTTCTTCAGAAATATACACTTTAATAAACGATACTCAAGTTAGGCCTTCTGCTAATATAGTAGTCGCTAAATGTGACTCAAGTTATTATATCGAAAACACCAAACCTGAATTAGAAAGTCTTATATCTAAATATTACGAAATACTCACAAACTCTAGTAAATATACTGGATATATGCCTAATGCAACAATTGGAGACTTTTTTAATGGCCTTCTATGTAAAACCTGTGAACCTTATGCCATTTTAGGAGGAATTAGCAATGAAACTTCTCAAAACCCAAGTACGATAGACTCTCAAAAGGACTATACTCTTAAAGCAAATGAATCATCTATTGAAGGAGACACTAATTCTGAAAATATGGGTGTTGCTATTTTTAAGGAAGATCAATTAGTAGGAGAATTAAATGCTTTAGAAACAATTTGTTTCCTATCATTACGAGACGAACTTGATAATTTCCTAATATCAGTTCCAGATCCTAATAATGCTGAATCATATATTGACATTTTTTTAACACCAGATGGCTCTGTATCATCTAAAATAGACACATCTACTGGTTCTCCTTATATAAAAGTAAAAGCTAAATTTACAGGCAAAATTTATTCTATGAGTGATAATTCTAATTATTTAGATACATCTGTTTTAGAAGATATCTCAAAATCTTGTGATAGCTATTTAGAATCTATGTTCTCTAACTATTTGTATAGAACATCTAAAGAATTCAAATCAGATATTAATAGTTTTGGAAAAAATTCTTTATCTAATTTCTTAACTACTCATAAATTTGATAATTATAATTGGCTAAAAAACTATAAAGATGCTTTTTTTGATGTACAAGTAGATACTTCTGTTAAATCTGGAATGTTATTAACTGAAATATAATTTAAGGAGGATACTTTTTTGATAAATATTATATTTTACACTGTATTTTTATTTATTACTGCCTATATTTTATTAAAATCCATAGGTTACGGGTTATATGAAATTAAAGAAAATAAGAATAAAATTGGTGGAATTTGTGTTATTTCATTTTCTATACTTGTTGTTATTTTTGCAAATATAATGTTATGGATATATTGATTATGGGGACGCGCCCCTTGGTCAAAAGAACAAATCTGATTATACAAAAAAAGATTGATATATTAGTATATCAATCTTTTTAATATTACTTTATACTATTTCAAAATCAACTTGTCTTAATAATTTACTAGCATTTTTAACTTTGATTTTTACTTTATCTCCTATTTTATAGGTTTTATTTGTCCTTTCACCAATTAATCTTTTTCTATCTTCATCATATATAAAATATTCGTCTCCTATATCTTCAAATCTAATTAGCCCTTCTACAGTATTATCTAGTTCTACAAACATTCCAAATGATGTTATAGAAGATACAATTCCCTCATATTCATTTCCTATTCTACTTTCCATATATTCAGCCTTTTTTATATCTTCAGCTTCTCTTTCTACTTTTGTTGCAATCTTTTCTCTCTCAGAAGATTGTTTTGCTCTATCTTCAGCTTTTGGAATATATTTATCTACAAACTTTTGATTTACATCATAATTATTTTCTAAATATTTAGAAATAATCCTGTGTATAAATAAATCTGGATATCTTCTAATAGGTGATGTAAAATGACAATAATATTTACTTGCGATTCCAAAATGTCCCTTGTTCTCCGCTTCGTATCTTGCTACTTTTAATGTTCTTAACACTAAATTAGAAATTACTTTTTCTTCTTCTTTACCTTGTATTTCATCTAATATTTTAGAAAATTCTTTTGGATATATATTGTCCTTATTGGCCTTTATTTTTAATCCAAAGTTAAATAAAAATTTATTTAGTTCTTGTACTTTTTCTAAATCAGGTTCCTCATGTACTCTATATATAAATGGAGCATCTAACCAGAAAAACTTCTCTGCAATTGTTTCATTTGCTGTCAGCATAAATTGTTCTATAATTTCATTTGCAAAGCTTGTTTCATACTTATGAATATCAGTCACCTTTCCATCTATATCAAGTTCTATCTTACTTTCTGGAATATCTAAATTTAGATATCCTTGTTCTAATCTTTTGTTTTTTAAAATCAAAGCAAGCTCTTCCATCAATTTAAAATCTTCAATGTATTTTTCATAACGTTTTAAAACATTTTTATCTGAGCCATCTATTATTTTTTGTACATCAGTATATGTCATCCTTTGGGCAACATTTATTATTCCTTTATATACTTCAGATGATACCACTTTTCCTTTATTATCTATTTCCATGCTGCAAGACAAAGTAAATCTATCTTCTCCTGCATTTAAACTACAAATCCCGTTTGATAGTTCTCTAGGAAGCATTGGAATTACTCTTCCTAACATATATATACTAGTACCTCTAATTAATGCCTCTTGATCTAATAAACTATTCTCTTTTACATAGTAACTAACATCTGCTATATGAACATCTAATTTATAGTTTCCATTATCAAGCTTTGTAACCTTTACTGCATCATCTAAATCTTTAGCATCTTCGCCATCTATTGTAAATATAATTTGGTCTCTCAAATCTATTCTATTTGGAATATCCTTCTTGTCAACTTTATTTCCACATCTTTTTGCCTCTTCTACCACTTGTTCAGGAAATCTTGCAGGTAGATTATATTCTTTTATAAGTGATAACATATCCACTCCTGCCTCATTTACATTTCCTAATACTTCAATTATCTTCCCTTCTGCTTTCTTTCCTTTTTCAGGATATTTTGTAATCTTTACTAACACTTTATGATTATTTCTAGCTTTTCCAAAATTACTTTTAGAAATAAATATATCTGTCCCAAAATTTTTATCATCTGGTACTACAAACCCAAAGTTTTTATTATTTTGAAAAATCCCCACAATAGTATCTTTTTCATGTTTTAATATTTTTATAATCCTTCCCTCTGCACTTTTAATCCTATTTTGTTCCTCTATAATTTCTATTAAAACTCTATCTCCATTTAAAGCTTGCATCGAATTTTCCTTAGATATATACACTTCCTCATCTTGCTCTTCTATCTTTACAAAACCAAACCCCTTTTGATTTTTTCTATAAATACCTTCATAATATGTTTTATCAACTATTCTATATCTATTTTTTCTATTCTTCTCAATTTTAAAACTTAACTCCAAATTACCAAGAAGTTCTAAAAAATCACTATATTCCTTTTTAGGAACCCTCATAACCATTGCAATTTCTTTTGCTCTCATTGGCACATACTCTTTAGACCTCATAAAATCTAAAATTTTCAGTTCTCTTTCTTCCATTAACACTTCTCCTTTTCTGGGACAATGGGACGTAGATAATGTCCCACTTATCTTTTAAAAAAGAGCGAGTTTTTATATTAAAAACCGCCCTTCTTATTATATACTATGCCATATATATTATACCTAATGCTATTGTTAATATTGCAAATACAATAGATAAAATTATTGTCCATCTTTTTTGTTTTCCTTCTTTAGTTCTGCCTTTATTTTTTTCATAAAAATTACTTGTTGATGAACCTGTTATTGTAGAAGATAATCCTGCATCTTCTTTTGATTGTATTAATGTTAATATAATTAATGCTAATGCAATTATAAAGTATATTATCACTAATATTCCTTTAGCTATTTCCATTCTATTTATTCCTCCTAACGGTTTCTCTCATAATTACTTAGGTATTGTAACATACATTTTGGTAAAATGCAACATTTTTTATAATTATTTTAGTATACACCATGTGCCAATTGATTCTGGTAAATCTTTAAAGGTCATTTCTTCCTTTGTTATTGGATGTTTAATAGTAAGTTCATAAGCCCATAAAGCTATTTGTTTACCTTTTCCTCGTGTTCCGTATTTTTGATCGCCAAAAATACTATGACCAAAATGTGATAACTGTACTCTTATTTGATGATGTCTTCCTGTATGTAAATTCACTCTTACTAAACTTAAATCTTTTATTTCATTATATTTTAAGACTTCATAATCTAATTTAGCTAATTTTGCATTTTTCTTGTCTTTATTTACAACTTTACTCATATTTTTTCTTTCATCTTTATATAAGTAATCTTCTAGAACTCCTTTTCCCTGTTGAAATTTCCCATCAACAACTGCTAAATACTTTTTCTTAAAAGTCTTTTCTCTTACTTGGTCACTTAACCTCCCTGCTGCCTTTGAGGTCTTTGCGAAAACCATAACTCCACCAACAGGTCTATCTAATCTATGCACTAATCCTAAATAAACATTTCCAGGTTTATTATATTTATCTTTTATATAGTCTTTTATAATATTTAACATATCTATATCACCAGTCTTATCCGCTTGTGATGGAACATTAGGCCTCTTTTCTACCACAATAATATGATTGTCTTCATAAATCACTTTTAACTCTTGCATTAATCTCTCCTTTTGAGACACAAGGGACAGGGGAAAAATGTCTCATTATTTTGTCGTTTTTAGTCTTTTATCTTTTTCGACATAATTCTTCATAAAAATGAGACATTTTTCCCCTGTCCCTTGTGTCTCATTTCTCCCATCTTCCATAAATGCCACATGGTAATACTAGTTTTGATTCTTCCATTGGTATTCCTATTTCTCCTGATTCTAGTTTTCCTTTGTATTTTTTTGCTATTGTTACGTTTAATATGTTTTCTAATACTTTGCTTGATATTCCTGTTGTATATGAGTTTATTAGGAAAAATAATGGATTATATGATAATACTTTTGTGCATAACTCTACTAGGTCATATATGTTGTTTTCGAATTGCCATACTTCTCCTTTTGCTCCTCTTCCATATGATGGTGGGTCCATTATTATAGCATCATATTTATTTCCTCTTCTTATTTCTCTATTTACAAATTTAACAACATCATCAATTATAAATCTTACTGGTTTGTCTTGTAATCCTGATGAAGTTACATTTTCTTTAGCCCATGTTGTCATTCCTTTTGAACTGTCTACATGACATACTGATGCTCCTGCTGATAAACATGCTACTGTTGCTCCTCCTGTATATGCAAATAGGTTTAATACTTTTATTTCTCTTTTTGATGTTTGTATTTTATTTATCATCCAATCCCAATTAACTGCTTGTTCTGGAAACAATCCCGTATGTTTAAATCCCATTGGTTTTATATTAAATGTTAAATTTTTATATTTTACTTGCCATTGTTTTGGCATCTTTTTATTAAATTCCCATGAACCTCCACCTGACTTACTTCTGTGGTATGTTGCATTTATTTGATTCCACTTTTTAGGAAAGCTTTTATCTTTCCATATAATTTGAGGATCTGGTCTGGATAAAACAACATTTCCCCATTTTTCTAATTTTTGGCCATCTGCCATATCTAATATTTTATAATCTTTCCATTCATTTGCTAATTTCATATATTTTTAGCAGCATAAAAAAATACTACTATTCCTCCTTCTTCAAGAATAGTAATATTTTACCATATTTTTTTAACTTTTCCAAGGAATTTTTAGATTTAATTTAATTTGATATATTTAATCTTTGAATTTTTTTATAATTATAATTGATTTAAAAATTGTTCTAATTTAATATCAGCTTGTTCTAAGATGCTTTTTAATGTTCCTTTTGCAATTTCATAATGCATAGGGATAATAAATATCTTTCCTGGAGGTAGCACAGGATATTTTGAACTCATATGGCCACCTCCAATGTTGTTATAAATGTTTCTTTTGGTTGCTCGGGTTTTTCATCTTGTGTATATAACTTTAATGCTTCTTTTAAATTTTGCATTGCTTCTTCAATTGTTTTTCCTTGTGACGCTACATTATTATCAATACATTTTGCCACATACCAATTTTCTTCTTTTTGTATCATAACATTATATTTTATACTCATACAATTTCTCCTTTCTATGCTATATATTATACTTCATTTTTGTTCTAATTTCAAACACTTTGTAAAATTTTGATGAAACTGTATATCATAATTATATTTACAGTTGAAAACATAATAAATGCTATTACTGTAGTAGTTATTAATTTATGTCTTTTCATAGTATTTAATAATCTGCTTGTCCACCTTTCATGTCCTATTTGTAACCTATTTAAATTTGTATTATATCTTATTCGAAAAACTTCATCTTTTGCATATTCCATAAAACATTTCCCCTTTATATTTTTATTTATTATATATATATATGCTTTAATTATTAATTTATGAATATTTTTTAAATAAATCGTTCGCAATATTCTTTTTTATATCTTCCATTTAGCTTGTTTTCTACATTTTATTGCTTTTAATGCTATTTTATGGTATGATTAATATGCAGCCGGAAGTAAATTCTTCCAAGTTTTTTTTACTTTTTAATATAAGGAGGAAAAATGAAAAAGCGGGATTTTAAAGAAGGATTTAGAAAAGTCATTATAATGATTTTTTTAGTTCTTTTGTTAGCAATTATATATTTAATTGTTAACAATGTTACATCAATCAGAAAGGAATTTTTAGCAATTCCTTTAGATTGGGTAATTTGCATAGTAATTGGTATTATTGTGAAAACAATTGCTGATTACTTTGCAAAAAAGAAAAGGAAGAAATCTGGTACTTCTACAAAAAATTAGAACCCAATATCTTCCTAAATACAAAATGGGCATGATTAGATTTTTATTTTTTTAAATCTTACATGTCCATTTTGTATTAAATATATTTTATAAATTTCTTTTAATATTTTTAGCTATATCTTTTGTTATACCCTTAACTTCCATCAGCTCTTCAATACTTGCCTGCCTTATTATTTCCACACTTCCGAATTTCTTCAATAACTCCCTCTTTTTTACTTTTCCAATTCCATTTATATCATCTAATTCTGATTTTGTAATTGCCTTATCACGCAACATTCTATGATAAGTAATTGCCGTATCATGAACAGTATCTTGAAATCTAGTAATTAAATTCATTAAATTTTGTGAAATTTTTAATTCATTTCTATTTTCATCCATTAAAGCCCTTGTTTGGTGTTTATCATTTTTTACCATTCCAAATACAGGTATGTTTAAATTATATTTTTCAATTGCTGCTTTAGTCGCTCTTATTTGAGTAATCCCTCCATCTGCAAATATAACATCTGGTAATTCTCCAAATCCACCTTTTGGATTTTCTATTGAGTGTTTTAGTCTTCTTGTAATAACTTCTTCCATACATTTTGGATCATCTTGTCCATATACTGTTTTAATCTTAAACCTTCTAGATAAATTCTTTTTTATAGCACCATCTTGCATAACACACATTCCTGCAACTGTATATTCTCCAGCTATATTTGATATATCATATGTTTCTATTTTTCTAGGTAATTTGTCTAGTTTTAAGACTTCTTTTAATTCTAACAATATTTCACTTTTATCTTTTTCTTTATTTTCTAAAGTTACTTTGCTATTCATTTCTGCCATTTCCACAAATCGAAGTTTTTCTCCTCTTTTAGGGCTCTTGATTTCCACTTTTTTACCTAAAATTGTGGATAACCATTGTTCAATTGCTTGTTTATCTTCTATTTCTTCCCTTACCATTATTTTGTTAGGAATGTTTGGGTTATCCAAATAATATTGTTTTATAAATCCTGATAAAATTTCTTTATCTTCCATGTCTTTTAAGTCTGTATAAAAGTAGTGTTCTCTTCCTATCATTTTACTTCCTCTAACAAAGAAAATCTCTATACATATTTGTAATTCAGATTTTGCTATTCCTATTACATCTATATTATTTTCTGAAATATTTGATACCTTTTGTTTTTCAGATACCCTTTCAATTGCCTGTATCCTGTCTCTTAAGCTTGCAGCCTTTTCAAACTCCATTTTTTTAGATGCTTCATTCATTTGATTTTCTAGCTCTCTTATTATTTTATCTGTCTTTCCTTCTAATAAATCTATAATTTCATATATTTGGTTCATATATTCTTCTTTTGATACATTTCCCATACATGGTGCTAGACATCTATTAATATGATAATTTAAACATGGTCTTGTTCTTTCTTTCAAGTTTCTACATTGACGTATTTTGTATTTTTGTTTAATGAAATCTATCATTTCTTTAGCTGCTCCTGGGTTAGCATATGGTCCAAAATATTTAGAACCATCATTTACAACTCTTCTTGTTAAAAACACTCCTGGATAATCTGATTTCAAGTCAATTTTTATGTATGGATATGTTTTATCATCTTTTAATAAAACATTAAATTTAGGTCTATTCTTTTTTATCAAATTACATTCCAGTATTAAAGCTTCTGCTTCATTATCTACAACAATATATTCAAAATGATCAATTAAACTTACCATTTTTTCTATTCTTGCTGTTTTATCTGTTTTTCTAAAATACTGCCTTACTCTGTTTTTTAGTGATATTGCTTTTCCAACATAAATAATGGTGTCATTTTTATCTCTCATTACATACACACCTGGTTTATTAGGCAATTTTTTTAATTCTTCTTCAATATTAAACATATGCTTAATTCCTTTATTCTATATATCCTATATAAGGTAAATTTCTATATTTTTCGTTATAGTCTAAACCATATCCCACAACAAATTTGTCATCAATTGCAAATCCAATATAATTAACATCTAACTCTTTTATTCTTCTAGAAGGCTTTGAAAGCATTGTTGCTATTTTTATACTATTTGGATTTTTTTGTTTTAAGTATTCTAATAAAAATGTTAATGTTCTTCCTGTATCTATAATATCTTCTACTATTATTACATCTTTACCTTCTATGGAATTTCTAATATCCTTATTTATTTTAACTTTCCCTGTACATTCCATTCCTTCATAGCTAGAAACATCCATAAATTCTAGTTCTACATTATTTTTTATATTTTTTGCCAACTGAGTCATAAACATAACAGAACCTTTTAGAATCCCTATAAATACAATGTTTTTACCTTTATAGTCTTTTTCAATTTGTTTTGCCATCTCTACAATTCTTTTTTCTAATTTCGAATTATTTATTAATACTTTTATTTCTTCCATTTATTTTCCCCTTTTTATTTGATTATACTAGCTTTCTTGTGTTTTATCAATTATTTTATTTAAATTTCTTTTATTCTCTATACTTTTTATATTTTTTAAGAAAGAATATATTGTTAATATAGAAAATGCACTTTGAAACACATAACAGCTTGCTAAATATTGTGTTGTTCTAATTCCTGGATATGCTGTCACATAAATATATGTAATTGTAAAAATTCTAGCTAAATAAATTAGCAGAATTCCCGATGTTAATATCATTTCCTTATATCCTTCAAATTTACTTTTCTTTCTAAATAAAAATACTATGTTGAATATATATAATAATATTGCCATATAAAATATTACAGGATTAGCTTGTTTATATAACCAGTAAATACCATTTAAAATACCAATTCTTGCTTTATCAAAACTTGTTAATTCTTCATGATTTATCTCTAATTTATTTCTTGTAATTTTTGCAAATATTGGTTCTAATTTTTGTGATTCCATTTTTAACACTCTTGTCATATCAAATTTTAATCCTTTGAAATTGGTTTGATAATCTATTGTATTCATAAATTCTGATATTAAATCTGGTATATAACTAGTTGAAAAAGGAGTTGTTAATCCGCTTCTTTTTCCTATTACTTCTCCTAACTTTCCTTCATCACAAGCATCATTTATTTCTTTAGCTACTTTTTCCCAATATTCCTTTGAAGTTTTAGCATCTTTATAATACCCAACTTGATCTGCAGCAGCTCTCATAGTCCAAAAGAAATATCCTCCATTTATTTCTTTGGTTCCGTTTATAGTTGTTGTTGCCCATCCTTCTAAACTATCTTCTAATATATCTTTTAATTTATTAAAACTTGGACTAACTTCATATGCCTTTTCCCTTGCTGCTGTTGTTACTGGTATTTTATTTGGTTTTTCTTGTGTAATAATTCTTGTTAATGCTCCATATGCATCTTGAAATTCTTTTGACATATAATCATTTAATATAAATCGATTATAGTATTTGTAATTTAAACTTGCTATTGTTACTGTAACAGCTATATAAATTATAATTGGAATACTATACAATGATATCTTTTTTATTTTATTGTTACATTCTTTATCAAATATTAGAAATAATATTGTTATTATAATAGATAATGCAATATATGGCACTACCCAAATTGTTTCTTCTCTACATATACATATACTTGTAATTGTAAGTCCTAATCCTATAAAATACTTTATTAATTTTGTCCACTTTTCTTTATAATTATAAAATATCATAAATGAAAATGATACTAGATAAATAAGTAATGATATATATACTCCATCTCTATATGTTCTTAATAAATTAGAACTATATGTAATTGGGTTAAATAATAATATTGTAAATACTGCTAACAATATATACTTATTTTTTATTATATTTTTTAACATAAATATAAATGTAACACATGATAATATGTAAAATATTTCTTGTCCTAATAAGAAAGGAATTCCTATTTTATATAATCCTGCCATAAAAACTTGTGTAAAAATACCTTTTGATAAAGTTTTATGATTATATTCCCGCAGCCAATTTCCTTCTACTATATTATTTGCTTGTTCTATAAATAAAGAATCATCATATCCCATATTATATCTTGCATATATTGGCTGTACATTTACTATTATTAATTTTATCAAACTTATAACAATTATTGATATTATAAATATTATATTTCTATTTATTTTTTTCTTTGGCATATTTTCCTCCTTGATATATTTGTATTTTATATTATAGTTATATTTTTTACAATGTTTTTGAGCACAAAAAATGAATTGCTTTAAAACAATTCATTTTTATTTATATTTTATTGGTTATATCCCCAAATTATATCCTTATCCTTTACATTACTTCCATTCCACTGGTCATTCCATTCTGCTGGTTTGCTTGAAGCCTCACAATATATTGTAGTTAAATTATTACATCTATTAAAAATGTTATATCCAACCTTTTTAACACTTTTTGGTATTATTATACTTTTTATATTGTTACCAGTAAAGGCATAATCTCCAATCTCTAATAAAGTATTTGGTAAATATATTTCTTCTGCACCTATATTTCCGCCAAATATTCCTACATTAGTACTTCCTTGGGTTCCAGTTGTGCTAGCTGTACCAATTTTTTCTATCCCTTCTGAAACTATTATCTTTTTAGCTATAATATTTGAATTGTATAACTCATATAAACTTTTATTCACAATTTTTGTTAGTTTATATTCAGCTCCACCTTTATAATAATTTGGAACTATTAAAGTATCATTTTCCACCACACTATTTATCAAGTTAATTTCTCCAGACGGTACATTTGCTCCACCAGCATCATCAGTATATATTTTATCAATAAATGTTATTTTACCATTTACATCTGCAACTATTTCTTGTCCTTTGTAATCAAATCTTACATAAGTATCAGTTTTATTAATTTTGCTTATTCCTGAAAATTTACTTTGTAAATATGAACTTAAATCCTCACTTGTATTAATATTTTCTTTTAATGCTTGTACTGAAGCTAATTCAAATTCTTCTTGAATTCGTGCCTTTTCATGTGATGCCTTTGCATCTTTAGCTTCTTTTATTATTCCATTTTCATTAGTCAATGCACTAATTGATATTCCTGCTAGAATTATTAACACTATAATTGTTACTACTAACGCTATTAATGTTATACCTTTATTATTTTCTATTCTTTTCATAAAAAAATCCTCCCTATCTTTTGTAACTCTATATTAACTTATTTTTACTTTTGCATATATATTTTATACTAATAATTAAATTATTTCAATATATTTTATTGAATTTTAATATATTATAATAGTTAATTTATTGTATAAAACTTGACAAATTAGCAAATACTGTGTAAAATAGTGTATATTAAAATTAAATATTTTATTTGCGTACGTACAATGCAAAGCTTTTAGAAGTTACTTTTAGAGAATAAGGGTCATAGGCTGTAAGCCCTTCAAGGTCAACCTAAAATAGTGAAACACATTGGAGCAATTTTAATAAAGTGGAAAATCTTTTGATTTTCAAGCTGGGTGGCACCGCGGAAGTATTCGTCCCTGCAATAAAAGCAATGGGCGTTTTTTTGTGCTTTAAAATAATAGAAAACGTTCTTAAATTTATTAAATGGAGGTTTTAATTATGAATGAGTATAGAACTCATAATTGTAATGAAATTAGTTTAGAAGATGTAGGAAAAAAAGTACGAATTGCAGGATTTGTACAAACTATTCGTGACCTTGGTGGTTTAGTATTCTTAGATATTAGAGATATGTATGGAGTAACTCAAGTTGTTACTTCTGGTAATCCAGAAGATGTTGACTTTGCCTCACATATTCCTATTGAATCTTCAGTTACTGTATATGGAGAAGTTAGAAAAAGAGATGAAGAGACAGTTAATCCTAAAATTAAAACAGGTTTAGTTGAAATACGTATTGAGGAAATTAAAGTTTTAGGAAAAAGAACTGGAAATTTACCTTTTGAATTAAATAATGAACAAGAAGTTAGAGAAGATTTAAGACTTCAATACAGATTTTTAGATTTAAGAAATGATAGATTAAAAAATAACTTAATATTAAGAGCTAATGTACTTCAATTTATTAGAAGCCAAATGATGGAGCAAGGATTTTTAGAGGTTCAAACACCTATACTTACAAGTTCTTCTCCTGAAGGTGCAAGAGACTATCTTGTTCCTAGTAGATTACATGCTGGTAAATTCTATGCATTACCTCAAGCACCACAACAATTCAAGCAATTACTTATGGTTTCTGGTATTGATAAATATTTCCAAATTGCACCTTGTTTCAGAGATGAAGATGCTAGAGCAGATAGAGCTCCTGGTGAATTTTATCAATTGGATATGGAAATGGCATATGCAACTCAAGAAGATGTCTTTTCAGCTATTGAACCCGTAATATATAACACTTTCAAAAAGTTCTCTAATAAGAAAATAGCTAATTATCCATTCCCAAGAATCTCTTATAAGGATGCTATGCTTAAATACGGTACTGATAAACCAGATTTAAGAAATCCTTTATATATGATAGATTTATCTGACTTCTTTAAGAAATGTACATTTAAACCTTTTATTGATAGAACTGTAAGAGCAATAAAAGTAAAAGGACATCTGTCTAAAGGATTCCATGAAAAAATGTTAAAATTTGCAACATCAATTGGCATGGGAGGACTTGGATATTTAGAAGTTCAAGAAGATTTAAGTTTCAAAGGTCCTATAGATAAATTTATTCCAGATGACTTAAAGAAGACTTTATTAGAATTAGCAGATTTAGAAAAAGAAGATACTATATTCTTTATTGCTGATAATGAACAAAGAGCTACAGAATTATCTGGTCAAATTAGAACAGAACTTGCAAATAGATTAAATTTAATTAATGAAGATGTTTTTGAATTTTGTTGGATTGTAGATTTTCCAATGTTTGAATTAGATGAACAAGGAAATTTAGCATTTAGTCATAATCCATTCTCTATGCCACAAGGTGGTTTAGAAGCATTAGAAAATAAAGATCCATTAGAAATACTTGCTTATCAATATGATATTGTATGTAATGGAATTGAGCTTTCTTCTGGTGCTGTTAGAAATCATGATATCAATATAATGCTTAAAGCTTTCTCAATGGCAGGATATACAGAGGAAGAGGTTAAATCTAAATTTGGTGCTTTATATACAGCATTCCAATTTGGTGCTCCTCCACATGCAGGTGTTGCTCCTGGACTAGATAGAATGCTTATGTTGTTAACAGATTCTGATACTATTAGAGAAGTTATAGCATTCCCATTAAATAGTAAGGCTCAAGACTTAATGATGGGTGCTCCAAGTCAAGTTAGACGTGAACAATTAAGAGATGTTCATATACAACTTGATATAAAGGAAAAATAATATATATTAAAAGAAGGCTGGCACTTACCAGCCTTCTTTTATGAGAATTTCAAGAACTTTTTTATTTTCATTTTTTAATGAAAATCTTACAATATTGCCATCTTGTAATTCAACTTTGAATGGTATCTTCTTATTTAGAGTTATTTCATTTATTTCTTCTAAATACTCCCGAATTAACTCACATTGTTTTTCCTTAAATGGAACTCCTACTGCGGTAAATTTCTTTTCCACATAATATTCTTCAAAGTTTCTTTTTAATTCTCTTGTTCCTGTTGATACAACTTTATTAATAAAGTTTTTCTTGTTCATCTTGTATTCCTCTCTTTCTGATATCTGTATTTACAGGTTCATCTTTTATTATATTATATTTCTTATTTAAAGTCAATTTAAAAGAGACTATTTCTAGCCTCTTTTATATGAATTCATATATTTATATTTTTATATAAATCTCTTATTTTTTGTTTACTAAATCTTTTAATGCTTTACCAGCTTTGAATACTGGAGCTTTTGATGCAGGTATTTTGATTTCTTCTTTAGTTTGTGGGTTTCTACCTTTTCTAGCTGCTCTTTTTCTTACTTCGAATGATCCAAATCCAACTAATTGAACTTTGTCTCCTTCTTTTAATGCGTCTGTTACAACTTCTACAAAAGCGTTTACTGATGCTTCAGCTGCTTTTTTTGTTTCTCCTGTTTTTGCAGCCATTGCTGCGATTAATTCAGCTTTGTTCATTTAAATTACCTCCTATAAGATTTAAATAGTTTATGTACTTTATTGCTTGAACAAAACAATAATGTACTTCTAATTAATTTTATTCGCCAAAAATACCAAAAATCCTTCTTTTTTTCCTATTTTTTTCTGTTTTTTCTATATTTTTATTTAATAAATATTCATTTTTTCTAAAATCTTAATAATTTTATCTCCATAAGGCATCATTAGCATTTCTTCTTTTGAAAATATCTTTAATGCAATTATAGACAATGCATATATAATCACTGCAGATATTATTGCTACTATTGTAGCCAATTTTGGTGTAATTATTCCTAAAAGTGTTAAATATATAAAATATGAACAAATTCCCATTATTAATGTTGCTAACACAGGTTTTATTACAAACTTTGAAAATGTCAAATTTAATTTTATATGTTTTCTTAATGATGTTATCGCTATTGTAAATGCAACTAAATGACAAGCAACAGATGCAATTGCTGCGCCATTTACTCCTATCTCTGGAATTGGTACTAATATTAAGTTTAAAATTAATTTTACTAAAACTCCGGAATGCTAGAGAAATTGCTGGTATAATCAGCTTTCCATATCCTTGCAGCGCACCATTTATAGTTTGGTCTAATATAGTAAAAATTATTGTTAATGAACTAATCTGCAAAATAACTTCTCCAGCACTTGCGTTTGGAAACAATAAATTAAGTATTGGCCCTGCAAATATACACATACCTATTGTACATGGAAGTCCTATTAGCATTGAAGTTAATAAAGAAAATGATGTTTTTTGTGTTATTGTTTTTTTGTCTCTTTTTGCTTTAGCAGCTGATATAGCTGGAACTAATGCTGTTGAAAATGCTACATTTATAGACAAAGGTAAACTTGTAAGCATGTCAACTTTTCCACCTAATATTCCATATTGTGATATTGCCATATCTTCAGACATGAATTGTTTCAAACTTCTAACAACAGTAAATGAATCTATATTTTTGTTCAATGATGACATTATTGCTGTTAATGCTATTGGAATTGAAACCATTAATATTCTTTTTATAATTGTTACTACTCTTTCATATTTATAGTTAACAGTTGACTTTATTTCTGTTGCTATTTCTCTTTTTCTAGTTTGGTAATATAGATACAAATATCCAAATCCTGCAAAAGTTGCAAGTGTTGTTGCAAGAGTAGCTCCTCCTGCCATCCATTCCGTAGATACATTTGATATTATTGCTATTATTTCTACCAATATAATTGTAAGCGCTGTCTTAAATACTTGCTCTATAGTTTGGGATCTTGCTGTTGCTTTTATATTTTGTCTTCCATTAAAATATCCTCTCATAACAGATGAAATAGCAACAAAGAATATAGCTGGCGAAAGTGCTACTAATGTCATTTCTGCATCTGGTATTTGTAACCAAATATTTGCTACTAAATTAGCTCCAAAAAATAACATTAAGCTTCCTATTAATCCTATCACTGCAAATGTAGCAAAAGCTATTTTAAAGATTCTATGAGCCCCTTTATGGTCTCCGTAGAGCTACTCTTTCTGATACCAACTTAGATATAGCATTTGGAACTCCTATTGATGATATGGTAAGCAACATTGCATATATTTGATATCCTGCTGCTACAATACCATTTCCTTTATCTCCAAATCCTTCTCTATTTGTTAGATATAGTGTATATATTAATCCTAATAATTTTATTAATACTTGTGAGAATATTAAAGTTATAACACCTTGCATAAATGTTTCCTTTTTTGGTGAAACTCTCTTCTCCGCTTCTTTTGTCATCTAATCACTCCTATTATAATAATTATCTTACTATTACTAATTGTACTTATTAATTATAAATTTAATTACTAAATTATGCAATACTTTTCATTTTTTTAATTAAAAAGAGGATTTGGGGCCAGGTTTCAAATCCTTACCATTTCCTCTTTTACTTTTTTAATTTTATTGTACTATTTCTAACTTTCCTTAATACATCATTTATCTCATATGTTTTCTCATTTAGGACATTATAAAATTTTATACATTCTTTTCTTACTTTATCATCTTTAATTAAATTTGACTTCAGAAATGCTCCATCTTCATCATATTGCATATATAATACTTTATCATTATCAAATATCCAATAATCTCCTTTTGTTATACTAGTAACTAATTTTTCATACTTAGATTTGTCTATCATCTTAATTTTTTCTCCTGCTATCATATTTTGAACATAACATGCTTCAATTTCAAATCTTAAATAACTATTTAATTCTTCTGGTATTACTCTTATTCTTTCAACTGACTTACCCATTTCTTTATAATCGCTTATCATTTTTGACCATCCAGAACTATTATATTTTTCACGAACTTCTCCATTAATAAATAGTTGATACCTATTCCATTCATCTCCAATGATTTTATATACAGGTAATGTTTCAATTCTACATGCTGAATATTTAAAACTTTCAAACATTTCATTTAATAATTTCATAATTTTGCTCCTTGTATAATAAAATAATGAGGATTTGAAACCTGGCCCCAAATCCTCCTAAATCCTCTTTTTCTTATATATTTTTATCTATATTTGGTAATAATTGTTTCTTTCTTGAAACAACACCTTCTAAGAATGCTCTATTATTTTCTAATTTTGTGTTAAATGATTTTTCAACTACTTCTGCTTTATTTCCTAAAGCTATAATTTCTGAATTGCTATTTAAAATATCTGTTATTGCTAAAACAAATAGACTTAAATCTTTTTTTGTAATTTCATCTTTCATAGCTTTTTCTAATTCACTTTGTCTTTTTAATACATCTTCTATGCTTACTGTATTTACTTGTGCAATTACAAATTTAGTTCCATCTTTCTCTAAGTTTTTAGCATCTAAATTCACTAATTCTTCGGCTGAAAAATCATCTAAATCTGTTCCTGCTTTTAACATTTCTAATCCATATTCTTCAATATTTATTCCAGCAAGCTGCCCTAATTCTTCTAGTGCCTTTTTATCATGCTCAGTTGTTGTTGGTGATTTTAATAGTAGTGTATCAGATATTATAGCACTTGCCATTAATACCGCTTCTGTCTTTTCTATTTTATGTCCAAGAGTTTTGAATTCTTCAAATAGAATTGTTGCTGTACATCCATATGGTTTTGCTGTGTAATATAAAGGATCTGATGTTTCAAAATTAGCTATTCTATGGTGATCAGTCACACCTAATATTTTAGCTTTTTCAATTCCTTCTACACTTTGATTAAATTCGTTATGGTCTACTAATAATACTTCTTGTCCTTCTTCAACTTTTTCTATTAATTCAGGTGCTTCTATTCCTAAATAATTCAAAACATATTGTGTTTCTTTGTTAATATTTCCTAAACGAACTGCTTTTGTGTCCCATCCATTTTTCTTATCTAATATTTCATGTACTATACTTGAACAGATTGAATCTGTATCTGGATTTTTGTGTCCAAAAATTAAAACTTTTTCTTTCATTTTTATTACTCCTATCTATTATTTAATTTTTCATGTGAATATTAATCATTTAACAATGTATTTAATATTTGACATTTTTCTATTATATGATATAATAATTATAGTAAATAGAGAAACCACAAACGTGGTTTGCCGAATTGAATATGAAAAAACACATCTACAACGGTCAAATTACAGATGTGTTTTTTATTGTTTTTATTTTTGTTTACTCATAATCACAGTTAAAACTATAATTAAGGCAAATGTAATGATAGTTATTCCAATTAATGAATAAAATAATATGTATATAATACTAATTAATATATCTATCATACGCCTCACCTCCTTGAAGGAGGCAAACCACATCTGTTTATCTTTATTTCCTATACTCATTACTATACAACATTTAATATTTAAAAACAAGCGAACAATCTAATTTTTTATTCTTTGTTTCAAAATTTCTTCTAATTCTTCTTTACTAAATTCATATTTTTTATTACAGAAATGACATTCTAATTCAGCTTTTTCCTCTGTATTTATGATATCTTCTAATTCTTCTTTTCCAATAGAAGCTAATCCATCTGCCATATGTTCTTTTGAACAATCACATTTATATATAGGTGTTATATTTTCTTCTATAATTTCTACTTTTTCATCTCCAGTTATTCTTTTTGCAATTTCTTCTAATGTTAATTTTTGATCTAACATTTTTGACATTGCACCTGCTTTAAATATTGCTTGTTCTACTTTTGAAATTTCTTCTTCAGTTGCGTCTGGCATTGGATTTATTAAATATCCACCTGATGATTTTACTCCATTTTTATCAACTAAAACACCCAATGCAACTGCTGAATTTCTTTGTTCTGATTTAACAAAATAATTGGCAAAGTCATCTGCTATTTCTCCTGATGTTAATGGTGAAATTCCTATATATGGTTCTTTTAATCCTATATCTTTTATTACATTTATATATCCTTCAAATCCAACTGCTCCACCAACATCTAATTTTCCGAATTCGTTTAGTGGCATATCTACATGTGGATTTGCTACATATCCTTTTACTCTAGGAAAGTTGTTTGTTGTAGCTAGCATCATTTGTAATGGTCCATTTCCTTTTATTTGTACAGTTAATTTATCCTTTTGCCCCTTCATCTCTGTCCCCATTATTGTAGTTATTGTAAGCATCCTACCAAATGCAGCTGTAGCTAATGGACTTAAGTCATGTATTTTTCTTGCTTCTTCTACTAAATTTGTTGTATCAGCACATATTACTGATATTTTTCCTTCATATGCTAAAAATTTAATTATTTTATCTGCCATTTATCTCTCTCCTCTATATTTTAACGATATTTATTATATCTAAAAAAGCTTAAAAAGTCAATTATTTCAACTGTATTCGAATAATTTCATATAAAAAAAGTTAATATATAATTATCTTTGTTAGATGATTATTATATTAACTTTTTTATTTATTAATCTTGTTTTTGAAACATATCTTTTGATACTCCACAAATTGGGCATACCCAATCTTCTGGGATATCTTCAAATGCTGTTCCTGGTGCTATTCCGCTATCTGGATCCCCTTTTTCTGGATCATATATATATCCACATGCTAAACATACGTACATTGCTTTCACCTCCCGTATGGAATAATTATTTTTTATCTTATTGATGTATTTCAAACATATCTTTTCCTTCTCCACAAACTGGGCACACCCAATTGTCTGGCAAATCCTCAAATGCAGTTCCTGGTTTAACTCCAGCCTTTTCATTTCCGAATTTAGGATTATATATGTATTTACATTCAATACATTCATATCTTTGTGTTTCTGATTTCTCTGCTTGGAAGTTTTTATATCCTAATCCTAGAGCTACAATTATCATTAATAAAAATGATAATGCCTTCCATATTCCACTATCTAATAATATTACTGCAAATATTCCAAAAGTAGCACTTATACCATATAGAATTAACACAGCTTGTTTTTGACTAAATCCTCTTGCAACTAATTTATGATGTAAGTGTCCTTTATCTGCTTTAAATATCGCTTTTATTGACTTTCCTTTTATCAACCTTCTAATAATAGCCCAAATAGTATCAAATATTGGAAGTCCTAATACAATTAAAGGTAATACAATAACTGCTATTGTATAGGTTTTTGCCATTCCTAATATTGATATTATTGATAAAGAAAATCCTAAAAAGTTTGAGCCTGTATCTCCTAAAAATGTCTTAGCTGGTGCAAAGTTGAATGGTAAAAATCCTACTAATGCTCCTGCTAATGCTGTTATTAATATTATAGATACTAGTGGTGATCCATTTAGTACAAATATTATTAATAGTGATATTGATGATATTACTGATATTCCTGATGACAAACCATCTAACCCATCTATCAAATTTATTGCATTAGTAACTCCTACTATCCATATTATGGTTATAATTATAGAAAATAATTCATTTGGTTGTGTTGTATTTAAAAATGGTAATGATATATCACCTATTCTTACTCCAAAAGACACTACTACTATTGCAGCAATAATTTGCCCTAAAAGTTTTGTTATTGGTTTTATTGTTTTTATATCATCAATTATGCATATTATAGAAATTACTCCAATTCCTAATAACATTCCTATTATTTTTTTTCCATATTGTTCTATTCCAAATAAGTTTATAGTATGTTCCATACTCATAACTATTAATAGATATATAATTGATACTAAAAATCCTAAGATTACTGCAGGTCCTCCAAATTTTGGCATTGCCTTTTTATGCATTCTTCTTTTATCTTTTGGTATATCTACTGCTCCAATTTTTTGTGCTATTTTTATGGTATATGGTGTTGTCATAAATGTTACAATAAAAGCTAATAAAAATGCTATTGCTACATCTCCCCACATAAATGCATGCCCCCTATTTCATGTTTTCGTTTTCTATGTCCTTTATTATGTCTAATCTTTCTTGATGTCTTCCACCTTCAAATTCTGTTGCAAGCCACATTCTTAATATACATATTGCTTCATTTTGGCTAACATCATCTGCTCCAATTGCAAGTATATTGCTGTTGTTATGTAATTTTGAATATTTAGCTGTCTCCTCATTATGACAAGGTGTACATCTTATTCCTTTAAATTTATTTGCACAAATTGCCATTCCTAGTCCTGAACGACATATTAATATTCCATTTTCACATTCTTTATTTTGAATAGATTTCGCAACAGCTTTTGCTATATTAGGATAGTCTGCTCTTTCCTCATTCATAGTTCCATAATCTTTATATTTTATATCTTTTTCTTCTAAGTATTTTTTTATCTCTTCTTTTAACTTGTATCCTCCATGGTCACTTCCAATTGCTATCATCTGTATCCCTCCATTTCTTTTTACAATATATCATAACTTAATAGATATTACAATAATTATTTTGAATTTTACTTGCATTTTACAAAAAATTGTGTTAGAATATTATACGTTATAGTTTATTATAGACTAAGAGGAGGTGCTTATAAGATATGCCAAATATTAAATCAGCTAAAAAAAGAGTTAAAGTAATTGAGAAAAAAACTTTAAGAAATAATATGATAAAATCTGGATATAAATCAGCTGTTAAAAAATTCGAACAAGCTGTAGAAGCTGGAAATATGGAAGAAGCTAAAGTATTATTTGCAGAAGCAACTAAAAAAATAGATCAAGCTTGCTCAAAAGGTGTTATTGTAAAAAATACAGCAGCTAGAAAAAAATCTAGTTTATCAAAAAAATTAAATGCAGCAATGGCTTAGGCTAAATAAAGATTATGCATAGTTTTTATTTAAAAAATGTAGATATTAAAATATCTACATTTTTTATTGTATTTTAAAAATTATAATCCTAGCTATTAGAAACTGCATTATTTGATACACTATTATTAATGTGTGTCATTATACTTGGAAAATTCTTTAAATGTTCTTGTTGTTCTTGTGTTGATGCTTTTTTCAATGTTATATTTGACAAATCAATATTTAATCCTCTTTCTTTAATACTGTCACTAAGTAAATTATTTGTATCTGTAAGTATACCATTAGTATTTATTTTCAATTTTATTTCACCACTTGACGTTCTTAATCCCACGTCGCTTCCACCTGTAAACATTTTATTAAGTATCAGTATATCATCTACTATTATATAATTTCCTATTATTGAGCTTTGATTTTCTATTCCATATTCATATTCAAAAGTACCATTTTCATATAAACATAGATTATAAAAAACCTCTACTTGTTTTTGGACTTCCGTAGTAAATCTATATAAACCTTTTATATCCTCATATGAATATGTTTTTGTGTTTGTATCTATTGTTGTTTCTGTTGAACTTTCTGATATATTTTCAATACTCTGATTTTCTTCACTAATTCTATTAGCAAAATTTTTATTTTGCACATTTAAACTTACCACTTCTGTTTCTAATTGATTTTTTTCGTTATAAAATTCAAACATAAAATAACTTATAATGCATATTGCAATTATTGCTAATATTAAAAAAAATGTTGATAAACTGATTTTTATTGTATTTTTTTCCTCCATTCAACTTCACCTCCTCTTTAATTTATTTAGTGTTATATAAGTATAATATCATTTAATCATTTTTTGTCAATATTTTATTGTTAACTTTTTCATTATTAATTTATAGCAACAATTTCCATTGTTTTTCTTAAATTCTCATGCTAATATAATTATAGATGTTATTTAGATTGAGGTGAAATTATGTTTAAAAATATTATTAATAATTATAAAAACTTAGAAAAATCAGCTTATAAAATCATGAAAACTGGCCTTAAGTTTTGCTTTGCATTATGCATTATTTCAATTTCTATTTTGCTTACATATGAAGTATTTATTACTTCACCTTATATATATTACATAGGAATGTCTTTGTTTAGGTTAAGTATTATTTTTGGAATTGAATTTATTATATGTGCTTTTGTCGTAGATGGAATTAAAAATCAATTAATATAAAGCTCACAAAATTATATGTGAGCTTTATATTGTTTTACTATTGTTATATAGTTCATCTGGACAAATATCTGCACCATTTACCCATTGAATAGATAATCCTCCTACTTTTACTGTTTGAAATTTTTTAAAATCCTTTAATACTTCAAATTGTTTAAATTTAAAGTATGGTTTTACATCAAATATTCTTTTCTCTTTATTATTAAATATTATTTCTAATTCGTAATTATCTAAAACTTTTACATCTATAGCTTTTGGACTCATAAAATCACTCCAATCCTTTAATTTTAATCAATTCTCCATCTTCATTATATGCATGCCATGCTGCTTTTAATTCATCTTCATGTAATGTTATCCATGCATCCACCAATTTCTTTTGTTTCTTCGGTATTTGTCCACTCAATGTTCTACCATTAAGTGTCATTGACATGCTATATTCATTATATTTTATATGTATGTGTGGTTCATTATGATGCCCTCCTAATTCCTGATACATATAAATAAGTATACCATAAAATTGTGAAATAATGGGCAATTTATTACCTCCTTTATTATAGCATCCTCTTTTATACTTTTCAATTATTTTATTGAAATAAACCTTTGAATAAAAAATAATAGATATAATTTTATTAGAAGTAAAAGCTATAGATATTTATTATATTTTACAGTATTTTACATTTATTGTCAAGAAAAGATAATGATAAAAAGCTCACAAAATTATATGTGAGCTCCTTTTATCTTTATTTATTTAATTCTTCTAAGAACATTTTATTTAACATTTGTGGGTTTGCTTTTCCCTTTGTTTCTTTCATTGCTTGTCCTACTAAAAATCCTAATGCTTTGTCTTTTCCACCTTTATAATCTGCAACAGATTGAGGATTCGCTTCTAGTATTTTTGATACTACTTCTTTTATAGCCCCTTCATCAGATATTTGTATCCATCCCTTTTCTTTTATTATTTCTTCTGGATCTCTTGGATTTTCAAATAATTCTACAAGAACTTTTTTACCAATACTTGAACTTATAGTTCCTTTGTCTATTAGTATTACTAATTTTCCTAATTGATTACTATCAAATGGTATTTCTATTGGTTCCATTTCTGTTTCGTTTAATATTCTTGAAATATCTGATATTATCCAGTTATTTACTGCTTTAGGGTTATTACATACTCTAATTGCACCTTCAAATAAATCAGATAAATATTTAGATGATGTAATTAATTTTGCATCTTTTTCAGATAAATTATATTCTTCTAAATATCTTTGTTTTCTACTTTCAGGTAATTCTGGAAGTGTATTTTTTATATTTTCAATATATTCTTCTGAAAGTTTAATTGCTACTAAATCTGGATCTGGGAAATATCTATAATCTTGTGCATCTTCTTTATCTCTCATTGAAAATGTCTTTCCTGATACATCATCCCATCTTAGAGTTTCTTGTTCTACTTTTCCACCCTCTTCAATTACATCTATTTGTCTTTCAACTTCATATTCAATAGCTCTTACTATACTTCTAAATGAGTTCATATTTTTCATTTCTGTACGAGTCCCTAATGGTTCTCCTGGTTTATGTACAGATACGTTAACATCAGCTCTCAATGACCCTTCTTGCATTTTACAATCAGATACTTCTATATATTCAAATATAGATTTTAATTTTCTTAAATATGCTTCCGCTTCTTCAGCGCTTCTCATATCTGGTTTTGATACTGTTTCTATTAAAGGTACTCCTGCTCTATTTAAGTCAACTAGAGTTCCTCCTCCAAATTCATCATGGTTTAGTTTACCAGCATCTTCCTCTATATGAATTCTTTCGATTCTAATTGTCTTTTTTCCATCTTTAGTTTCTATCTCAATTTCCCCATTTTCACAAAGTGGTTTATCAAATTGTGATATTTGATATGCTTTTGGAAGGTCTGGATAAAAATAATTCTTTCTATCATTTTTACTGTTTCTTGATATTTCGCAATTTGTTGCTAATCCTGCCTTTACTGCATATTCTACTACCTTCTCATTTAACACTGGTAATGTACCTGGCATTGCCATACATATTGGACATGTATGTGTATTAGGAGCTCCACCAAACTCTGTTGGACAAGAACAAAATATTTTTGTTTTTGTTGAAAGTTCTGCATGAACTTCTAGTCCTATTACTACTTCATAATCTTCTCTTGACATTAATTAGCACCTCCCTTAAATTCTGGTTTATAATTTTCTCTAAATTTAACATTTTGTTCAAATGTATAAGCTGCATTTAATATTGTTTCTTCACAGAATTTATTTCCTATTAATTGCATACCTATTGGCATTCCTTCTTTATCTACTCCACAAGGAATTGATATACCTGGTAAACCTGCAATATTTACTGATACTGTACATATATCTGCTAAATACATTTCTAATGGATTATTTGATTTTGAACCAATATCAAATGCTACTGTTGGTGATGTTGGTGTTAATATAACATCATATTTTTCAAATGCTTTATTAAATTCATTCATAACTAATGTACGAACTTGTTGAGCTTTTTTATAATAAGCATCATAATATCCTGAAGATAGTACATAAGTTCCAAGAATTATTCTTCTTTTTACCTCTGGTCCAAATGCTTCACTTCTTGATTTTTTGTATATTTCTTTTAAATTTTTAAATTCTGGTGTTCTATATGTATATCTTATACCATCAAATCTCCCAAGATTTGAACTTGCTTCAGCACATCCGATTATATAATATGCTGCTAAAGAATAATTAGCAATATCTAATGAAAATTCTTCTACTTCTGCTCCTAATTCTTTATATTTCTCAATTGATTTTTCTAAAGCTTCTTTTACTTCAGGATTTATTCCTTCTCCAAAGAATTCTTTAGGTACTCCTATTTTTAAACCTTTTACATCATTTTTTAATGCCTTTGTATAATCTCTTTTCTCAAAGTTAGCTGAAGTTGTATCTCTTTCATCATGACCTACTATTAAATTTAATAACATAGCACTATCATATACATCTTTAGTTATTGGCCCTATTTGGTCAAGTGATGAAGCAAATGCTACTAATCCATATCTTGAAACTAAACCATAAGTTGGTTTTAATCCTACTACTCCACAAAAACTTGCTGGTTGTCTAATTGATCCACCTGTGTCAGAGCCTAATGCCCAAGGTACTAAATTAGCCGCTACTGCTGCTGCTGAGCCACCTGATGAACCTCCTGGTACTTTATTTAAATCCCATGGATTTCTTGTTTTCTTAAAATAAGAATATTCTGTCGAACCTCCCATTGCAAATTCATCCATATTTAATTTTCCTAGGTCTATTATATTTTCATTATTTAATTTTTCAATAACAGTTGCATTATATGGTGCAACAAAGTTTTCTAACATTTTAGAACTACATGTTGTTTTTACTCCTTTAGTACACATATTGTCTTTAATCCCTATTGGAATACCTGCGAAATCTCCTGTGATTTCGCCATTATTTACTTTTTGTTCTATTCTTTCTGCTTGTTCTATAGCATCATCTGTTAATGTTGTAACAAAAGCTTGTACATCTTTTTCTTTTTCATTTATTCTATCGGTATATGCTTTTGTTATCTGAGTTATTGTTAATTCCTTATTTTTTAATTTTTCTTGTAATTCATGAACTGTTAATTCTGTAATGTTCATTAATTTACCTCCTTAATTTTTGTAATTTCTTGATATAGATGTGGCCAAGAATATACTCTTTCAATATTCTCATCCTCAAAATCTTCATTTGCAATATTATTAAATAAATATGTTTTTACTCCCATTTGAGATACTTCTTTACAATTTTTAAAGCTATCATCAATAAATATGTCTATATTATTTTTCTTTACTATATTTGTCTTTGTATCACAATTCAAGAATAATTTATCATAAATAATTTTATTATTTCTTAGCCATTCTTTTGTGACTTTTTCTATATCGAATTTTTCATTTTGAAATCTTGCTGTAATAAGATATATTGTATTGCCTTCATCTTTTAATTTCTTTATAATTTCTGATACATATTTTATAGGTTTTACTTCTTTCATAATTGACTCATAATATTCATCTAGAAAATCAGCTGTTTCTTTATCTGTCCAATTATGCATCTCTTTACAATACATATGTGTCTTTAAATTTTCTTTATAAATTTGTCCATTTCTTCCTAATTTTTCTATTGTATATTTTTGTGCGTCATTAAACATAATTTCATATGTATTTGAAATTGTATCATCTATATCTATTCCTATATTCATTATTCTCTCCTAATTAATTACTTTTGGGATTTTGAACATATTTTGTTCTTGAGTTACCGCATTTTGTAATAAAGCCTCATTATCCTCAAATACTTTTATTTCATCTTTTCTAAATACATTCTTAGCTTCATTAGCTCCAATTGTTATATCTAACCCTTCTACAGGTGCATTGTTTACTATATTTGCAAAATTTAGTATATCTTGTAGATTTGTTAAATATTTTTCAATTTCACTATCTTCAAGGTTTAAATGTGCTAAATTTGCAATATGTAAAATTTCTTCTTTGCTTACTTGCATATAATCATCTCCTAATATAAATTCGTTTTCTATTATATACTTTTTTTACCAAAAAAACAAGCCCTAAACGGCTTGTTTTTCATATTTATAAGATTTAACTAAATTACAATTATTTTAATTCTACAACTGCTCCTACTTCTGAGAACTTAGCTTTTAAATCTTCAGCTTCTTCTTTAGAAACTCCTTCTTTAATTGTTTTAGGTGCTCCATCAACTAAATCTTTAGCTTCTTTTAAACCTAATCCTGTAGCATCTCTAACTACTTTGATAACTTTAATTTTTTGATCTCCAGCTTCTGCTAATACAACATCAAATGATGATTTTTCTTCAGCTGCTGCTCCAGCTGCTCCAGCTGCTGCAGGTGCTGCTGCAGCTACTGCTGATACTCCATATTTTTCTTCTATAGCTTTAACTAAATCTGCTAATTCAACAACTGTTAAGCTATCTATTTCTTCAATTAATTTTTCTATTTTTTCCATTTTAAAATCCTCCTAAAATTTATTTTCTAGTGATATAAGTTCACTACTCTTTTTAAATTTGGTTTTTAAGTAACCACACTATATATTCTAATATTATTCAGCGTCTGTTGCTTCTACTTTTGCTTCTTCAGCAACTGCTGGTTCTTCTGCTGCTACTGTTACAGCTACTTTTTCTCCAGCTTCTTCTTTTTGGATTCTTACTTGATCAAGTGCAACTGCAATTTTTGAAATATTTCCAAGTAATGCTCCAGCAAGCATAGATAATAATGTTTCTCTTGATGGTAATTTTGCTAAAGTGATGATTTCTTCTGTCGTCATAACTTTACCTTCTATTACTCCACCTTTAATTTCATAAAATTCATTATCTTTACTAAATTTGTAGATTGCTTTTGCAGGTTCTAAATAATCTTCATTACTCATAACAACTGCTGTTGGTCCTACTAATTTATCATCTAAACCTTCGATTCCTGCTTCTGCTAAAGCTCTTTTTGTTATATTATTTTTTATAACTGTATACTTAGCATTTACTCCTCTTAAGTCTCTTCTTAATGTTGTATCATTAACTACATCAATACCTCTATAATTTGTTAAAAGTACTAATTTAGCTTCTTTTATTTCTGCTGCTAGTTTTGATACTTCTTCTTTCTTTTGATTTAATATTTTTTCACTTGCCATTTATTTTTTCACCTCCTAATAATATATAAAATAAATAACACTCTTTTAATATCCATACACGAGATACTAAAAGAGTGTATTTTACTCTTATTTATTGTACCTCGGTAGGACTTATCTTTTTTGCCTACTGTCTTTGGCTTATATTCTATTTTTGGTTTATAAATATGCTTGGTCCCATTGTTGTTGTTACTGCAACACTTTTAATATATTGACCTTTTGCTGCTGCTGGTTTTGCTTTTATTATAGCATTCATAACTGTTTCATAGTTTTCTGCTAATTTATCAGCTCCAAATGAAACTTTTCCAAATCCTAAGTGAATAATGTTAGTTTTATCTAATCTATATTCTACTTTACCAGATTTTATTTCATTGATTGCTTTTGTTACATCCATTGTAACAGTTCCTGATTTAGGATTTGGCATTAATCCTTTTGGCCCTAATACTTTACCTAATCTACCTACAACACCCATCATATCTGGAGTTGCAACTATTACATCATAATCAAACCAGTTGTCATTTTGAATTTTTGGTATTAATTCTTCAGCACCAACAAAGTCTGCTCCTGCTTTTTCAGCTTCTTCAGCTTTTGGCCCTTTAGCAAATACTAAAACTCTTTGTGTTTTACCTGTACCATTTGGAAGTACTACTGTACCTCTAACTTGTTGATCAGCATGTTTTGAATCTACACCTAATTTAACATGTAATTCTACTGTTTCATCAAATTTTGGTTTTGGCATTTTTTCAATAATATCTAAAGCTTCTTTAATTTCATATTCTTTAGTTTTGTCAATTAATTTTGCACTTTCTGCATATCTTTTTGTTTGTTTCATTTTTTACCTCCTTTGGTTCTAACGAGCTTTGCTCTCCCAATTTTTAAATATTTTATAAATATTAAATATTTATCTTTAAATTAGTCAACTACAACTACACCCATAGCTCTAGCTGTTCCTTCTACCATGCTCATAGCTGTTTCTATTGAAGCAGCATTTAAGTCTGGCATTTTTTGTTCAGCAATTTCTTTAACTTGTGCTTTTGTTATTTTAGCAACTTTTTCTTTATTTGGTTTTCCTGAACCTTTTTGAATTTTGATTGATTTCTTAATTAATACTGCTACTGGTGGTACTTTTGTTATAAAGTCAAAAGATTTATCTTTATATACTGTTATAACTACTGGTATTATCATTCCAGGTTGGTTTGCAGTTCTATCATTAAATTCTTTAACAAATTGCATGATGTTAACACCACTTGAACCTAAAGCTGGACCTACTGGTGGAGCTGGTGATGCTTTTCCTGCTTCTATTTGTAATTTAATAATATTTGAAATTTCTTTTTCTGCCATTTTTTATGGCACCTCCCTTTTTTTGTTTAAATATATCATTTTATTTAATTTTTTGAACTTGTGAAAATTCTAGTTCTACTGGTGTTTCTCTTCCAAACATAGAAACTAAAACTCTTACTTTATGTTTTTCAACATTTATTTCTTGAACTGTACCTACAAATCCCTCAAATGGACCATTCATAACTTGTACTTGTTCATTCACTTCATAATCTACATTTACTGGTACATCTTCAAATCCCATGTTTCTGATTTCTTCATCTGTTAATGGAATAGGATCTGTTCCAGAACCTACAAATCCAGTAACTCCTCTTGTATTTCTTACAATATACCAAGATTCTTCAGTTACTATCATTTTTATTAATACATAACCCGGGAAAACTTTTTTTAGATTTGTTTTTCTTTTTCCATCTTTAATTTCTATTTGTTCTTCCATAGGAACTATTATATCAAAGAAAAATTCCTCTAATTCTCTATTTTTTATAGTTTTCTCTAAATCAGTTTTTACTTTATTTTCATAACCAGAATAAGTATGTACAACATACCATCTAGCTACCATATCATAATCTTTTTGAGACATTTGGTTCATAGCCTCCCTTATTTAATTATTGTTCATTGTTTTGTGTATTGCTTTCCTCATTCTCTACTTCTGTATTATCTTCATCAGATGTTTTTTCTTCAGCAGATGAATCTGTTTTTACTATTACTTCTTTTATTCTGTTAACACCTTGCTTATTTAGAGTTTCAAAAGTTAAATCTAATACAAAAACAATTGCTGCAGTAATTAATACAATTGTTATTACTGCTACTGTGTTATTTAGTAATTGTTTTGGTGTTGGCCAAATTACTTTTTTTAACTCAGCTTTAAAACTTTTTGAAAAACTTTTTTTGTTCTTATTATTTTCTTTATTTGTCTTTGTTTCTTTTTTAGCCATTTTATTTCCTCCTTAAAATAGCTTTATAACTATTTAGTTTCTTTATGTGTTGTACGTTTTTTACAGAATTTACAATACTTAACAATTTCTAATCTATCTGTATTATTTCTCTTGTTTTTTGAAGTCATATAATTTCTTCTTTTACATTCTGTACATTCTAATGTTATATTTTCTCTTGGTCCTTTTGCTGCCATATAACTACACCTCCGAATTTTTAACCTTACTTTTTAAAACGATGTGAACATATGCCGTAATACATACGCTAGAATATTTTACCACTTTTTTCATGTTCTGTCAATGGATTTTTTCGTTTTTGTCCGTTTTTTAGTATTTTTCTTTTCTTTTAATTTATACATTTTATACGCTCCCATACTATACGCTATCCATGCCAAAGTACCAGGCATAACTAACAATCTCATAGTTACATATTTTTGGTGTTTTTTATCTACTTTTCCTTCTTTTACTAATTTCGATATTCTTCTTGCCATTTCTATACCAGCCTTTAAAGTATTGAAATCCTGTGTTGTAGTTATACTTTGTCCTGGCCTTACAATGTATTTATGTGTCGCTATATTAGGTACTCTTATCTTCTTAGCTTTTCCATACAATTGTAATCTAGCTGTAGTATCTTCAAAAATACAATTCTCATCAAATCTTATATTGTTTTCATCAAATAAGCTTTTTTTCCAACATCCTTGCCATATAGTTCCTCCAGTATTAATTCCCATTTGAAATCCTTTAGTTCCTTGGAATTTCTTTGGTCTCAATTTAATTATCTTTTTAGCTTCACCATTTGCTTTCATTAATTGCATATCATGTCCTAATAATAATACATCTGCTTTTTCCTTTTCTCCATTTTTCTTTTCGCTAATTAATTTATCTAATTTAGAACTTCTGAAGACTTTCTTTTTTACTTTACTTAATATATGCGATAATTGTCCCAAAATAAAAGCATCTTCTTTATTATTATTTTTTATTGCTTCATCTATATTTTTTAATGCATCTGGTAGTAGTTCGTCATCAGCATCTAAGAATAATATATAATCGCCTGTAGCATTGTCTAAACCTACGTTTCTTCCTGCTCCTGGTCCCCATTTTTGGTCTTTAACTTCAAAATACTTTATTTCAGTATCTTTATTCGATTTTTGAAATGTTTTTACTTTATCTATAGATTTATCTTCTGAATGATCATTAACTATTAATATCTCTTTTTCTTTATATTGTTGACATTTTATACTATCTAAAGCTTTTTCTATTGTTTTCTCTGCATTTTTCATGGGAATAATAATTGAAAACTTTGTATGATATTTTTGTGATTCTCTCCATTTTTTAGCTCTTTCTTCCATAATTATCTCCTTTTTTTCTTTCTTTGTACTGAAAAACCAAATTTTCCTAATTTCTTTCCTAAAGAATAATAATGTCCATTAGAATATGCAATTAAATCACACTTAGATATATCAAATGCACCTTTTTCATCAATATATTTTTCATCAGCATTTATTGCTAATACCTCTGCTACAAACATATGATGTGAACCTAACTCTTTTATTTCTTTTACCTTGCATTCAACTGATACAGGACTTTCTTTTATCATAGGACATTTTACAAAATTAGCTTTTTCTTTATGTAATTTCATTTCTTTAAATTTATCTACTTTAGCACCAGTCTTTACTCCACACCAATCAGTTGCTTTTACTAACTCTTTATTTGTCAGATTGATTACAAATTCTCCTTGTTCTTTTATTAAGCTATATGAATACCTACTTGGTCTTACTGATATATAGACTGTTGCTGGATTTGTATTTAAAATTCCAGTCCATGCAACAGTTATAATATTAGATTTTTCCATTGTTCCACAACTTACCATAACTGCTGGTAATGGGTATAAAAAAGTTCCTGGTTTCCAAGTTACTTTGCTCATTTATAATTCTTCCTTTCGAATATTTTAAATCTTTATTTTCATTTTTTGTATATTATATCATCTTGCTCAAAAAAAGAAAAGCACAAATCAAGATATTTCCTGATTTCTACTTTTCTTTCATTTCTTTCATTTTTTATTTTATATATAAAAAAACTAGCGACAACCTATCTTCCCAGCAGGGTAACCCACAAGTATTTTCGGCACATTTAGGCTTGACTTCTGTGTTCGGAATGGGAACAGGTATTACCCCAAATGTCATCATCACTAGAAAATTATAGTGTTTAGCACACTCAAAAATACATAGATGAATTCTTAGGTTCGTTTTAGTCTTTTCGATTGCTTCTTTTTGCTTTGCAAAATTTTGTGGTTAAGCCCTCGATTTATTAGTATTGGTCAGCTGAATGTATTACTACACTTACACCTCCAACCTATCAACCACATAGTCTACGTGGAATCTTACTACCTTACGGTATGGGATATCTTATCTTGGGGTGGGCTTCACACTTAGATGCTTTCAGCGTTTATCCCTTCCCTACTTAGCTACCCAGCTGTGCCATTGGTATGACAACTGGTGCACCATTGGTAAGTTCAACCTGGTCCTCTCGTACTAAGGTCAACTCCCCTCAAATATCCTGCGCCTGCGACAGATAAGGACCGAACTGTCTCACGACGTTCTGAACCCAGCTCGCGTACCGCTTTAATGGGCGAACAGCCCAACCCTTGGAACGTACTTCCGCTCCAGGATGTGATGAGCCGACATCGAGGTGCCAAACCTCCCCGTCGATGTGAACTCTTGGGGGAGATAAGCCTGTTATCCCCAGGGTAACTTTTGTCCGTTGAGCGACGGCATTTCCACACACAAACCACCGGATCACTAAGACCTACTTTCGTATCTGGTCGACTTGTCAGTCTCTCAGTTAAGCTTCCTTCTGCCTTTGCACTCTTTCGCGCGATTTCTGTCCGCGCTGAGGAAACCTTTGCGCGCCTCCGTTACTCTTTAGGAGGCGACCGCCCCAGTCAAACTGCCCGCCTGACATTGTCCCCTAGCCAGTTTATGACTACAGGTTAGAATTTCAATAATTTAAGGGTGGTATCCCAAGGTTGACTCCA